>NZ_JAMXXL010000006.1:0-131681 GCF_024129685.1 Acinetobacter lwoffii
AGAGCTAAAAGACTCGGTTTGAGATTCAATCTAATTGCTGGAATTTATAACTTGGAGCTGAGTAAAAAATGATTTATGAAAGAGGTCTATTTTATAAAATTTAATACAAATTACATTATGAATACATCAGAGAATTGTATGAATTTTCTTCAAAAATAATGGTGTGAGACATATGAAATAGAAACAAAATCAGCATAAATTCAATCCTGTTTATCAGCTTGAAATCCAGATACAGAAATTAAAGTCGCTTTTGAAATGCAGGATAATTCAATCTGTAAACCAGTAGAGCGAATCAAAGCCGAAGAAGAAATGTGGAATAATTGTACGATAAGGCAAGAGACACTCAATAAACTGATAAATATTGTTGGTTAGTCTTTACCCCTCGCTGTTTTTTTAAGACAATAGACAGCAGTTTTGAAAGTCTTTTCATCATTTCCTATTTCTGAATATTTTGGACTCTGATTTATGACAACCCCGCTTAATGAACGTCGTATTGCAAACGCAATTCGTGTATTGGCAATGGATGCTGTGCAAAAAGCAAACTCAGGACATCCAGGTGCTCCAATGGGGATGGCAGATATCGCTGATGTGGTTTGGCGTGAATTCATGAACCACAACCCGACCAACCCGAATTGGGCAAACCGTGACCGTTTTGTATTATCAAATGGCCATGGCTCTATGCTTCAATATGCGCTTCTTCATTTAACGGGCTACGATCTTTCGATTGAAGATCTTAAAGCATTCCGTCAACTTCATTCTAAAACACCTGGTCACCCGGAGTTGGGCTATGCACCAGGGATTGAAACGACGACTGGTCCTTTAGGTCAAGGCATCGCGAATGCTGTCGGTTTTGCACTGGCTGAAAAAACTCTAGCTGCGCAATTTAACAAAGACGACATCCAAGTTGTAGATCACTTCACTTATTGCTTCCTCGGCGATGGCTGTTTGATGGAAGGTGTTTCTCACGAAGCATGTTCTTTGGCGGGTACATTGGGTCTGGGCAAATTGATTGCTTACTATGACGACAATGGCATCTCGATTGACGGCGAAGTGGAAGGCTGGTTCTCTGACGATACAGAACAACGCTTTCTGGCATACGGCTGGCAAGTGATTAAAGTTGATGGCCACGATGCAGATGCAATCCGTCAGGCAACGATTGAGGCGAAAGCTGAAACTGCTAAACCAACCATCATTATCTGTAAAACCGTGATTGGTTTGGGTTCACCAAACAAGCAAGGTAAAGAAGACAGTCATGGTGCACCACTCGGTCATGACGAAATCGTGTTGACTCGTGAAGCGCTAGGTTGGACTGACGAAGCATTTGTGATTCCTGAAGATGTTTATGCAGCTTGGGATGCGAAAGCCAAAGGTGCTGAATCAGAAGCAGCTTGGAACGAAACATTTGCTGCTTATGCTGCAAAATATCCAACTGAAGCCGCTGAATTTAAACGTCGTTTATCTGGTGAATTACCGGCTGACTTCGTTGCAAAAGCGGATGCCTATATTGCAGAAGTGAATGCCAAAGCTGAAACAATTGCAACGCGTAAAGCCAGCCAAAATGTATTGCAAGCACTTGTTCCATTATTGCCAGAAGTTCTAGGTGGTTCTGCGGATCTTGCAGGTTCTAACCTGACCCTTTGGAAAGGCGCGCAAGGCGTACAAGACAATCCGGCAGGTAACTACGTACACTATGGCGTACGTGAATTCGGTATGACTGCAATCGCGAATGGTGTTGCACTGCATGGCGGGTTCATCCCTTATGTAGCAACATTCCTGATGTTTATGGAATATGCACGTAATGCGGTACGTATGTCTGCATTAATGAAACAGCGCGTGATCCATGTGTATACGCATGACTCAATTGGTCTGGGTGAAGATGGCCCAACGCATCAACCTGTTGAGCAGATCGCATCCCTTCGTGGTACACCAAACCTAAATACATGGCGCCCATGTGACACCGTTGAAGCAGCAATTTCTTGGAAATCTGCATTAACGCGTGCTGAAGGTCCAACCGCATTGATCTTCTCTCGTCAGAACTTGCCATTCCAAACCCGTACTCAAGCTCAAATTGAGAACGCTGCGAAAGGTGGCTATGTATTGGCTGAAGAAAAAGGCGAATTGAAAGCCATCATCATTGCAACTGGTTCTGAAGTATCTCTGGCAATGGAAGCTTATGCACAGCTTGAAGGCGTGCGCGTAGTGTCTATGCCATGTGCTGAAGAATTCATGAAGCAAGATGCAGCTTATCGTGAAGCGGTTCTTCCAACGAATATTCGTGCACGTGTTGCTGTTGAAGCTGCACATGTAGATTACTGGTGGAAATTTGTAGGTCTTGATGGTCGTGTCATTGGTATGACCACTTATGGTGAATCTGCACCTGCAAAAGATCTGTTCCAGTTCTTCGGGATTACCACTGAAGCAGTGGTTGCAGCTGTAAAAGAGATTACTGCATAATCAACTGATTAGGCGGTTTATTAAAAGGCGCTCCAGTTTTGGGGCGTCTTTTGCTTTTTAGCGTTGTTTTCATGTGGCAACTGTTAGAAAGTTCTCCCATAGTCGAAATGAAAGAGTGAGATGAACATGAGCTTGTATGAACAAATTAACGATGAAATTACTTTAATGGATGCAGGCGAACTCAAGTGGATCGGACAGGAATTACCTCTTGAAGCGATGGTTGCAGTTGATTTAATGCTGCAGAATTAGCCGAAGAAAATATCATTAAAGTGCGTCGTAAAAATCATGAAAAGACGACTGGCCTAAAACAGGTTGATCGTATTCTGGTTGAAAAACTTTAAACATAAAGCATGAAAAGTCCCTGATTGGGACTTTTTTATGCCGGATGATTTTTCATCTGACAGGTTGCTTATGAACATCAGATGAGATAAAGCTAGGTTTAGGCCGCTATAAAAATTCAGCGACCACTATCGAAACGACTTAAATTAAAGAAATAAGCCAAAGAAGCGGTTAAACATGAATATACAGCCCCAGATCCAGATCAAATCTCTAGAGCAAATATCACAGCCGGAATGGCTATTTTTATGGCAAGACTATCAACGCTTTTATCAGACGCAAATTTCGGATGAGGTGAGTGAAAATACCTGGGATAAATTAACCAATTATGAATTAGATTCAATGTACGGTTTTGCGGCCTTGATTGATGGAAAGGTCGTTGGGATGGTGCATGTCATCGAACATAACAGTAGCTGGACAGTAAGACCATATGCTTATTTGCAGGATCTATTTACTCATCCGGACTATCGCGGAAAAGGCGTGGCGCGAAAGTTGATTCAGCATGTCTATCAGGTCGCGCAGCAGCGTAATTGCGACCGGGTTTACTGGCTGACTCATGAATCAAACCATCAGGCACAAGCCTTGTATAACAAAGTCGCCAAGAAAACTGGATTCATCCAATACCGTATGGATTAAAGCTCAAAAATTAAAAAAATAACTTACAATTTTATCGTTTCATCGCTGCAACAAAACGTTTTATCTTTAGGGCTGTAAACGGTTCCAGATTCTATACACTTAATTACATCCAAAACGTGAGATAAAAACATGAATTTCAAAACATTAGCATTAGGCTTGACGGTCGCATCTGTAGCAACAGTTTCTATGGCAAAACCAGTGGCCTATACGATTGACCCGACTCATTCAGCAACTGTTTTCTCTTGGAGCCACTTTGGTTTCTCTACGCCATCTGCAAACTTCAGTGACATCCAAGGCACCATTAATGTTGATAATGAAAAACCTGCGAATTCTTCGGTCAATGTGAACATCCCGGTTGCAAGCATTAATACGAATGTGAAAGCACTGGATGACCATATTAAGACAGCAGAATTTTTTGATGTTGCCAAATATCCGAATATTACTTTTAAAAGTACTAAAGTTCAGGCTTTAGGCAAAAACAAATATAAAATCACCGGCAACTTAACCGTGAAAGATGTCACTAAACCTGTGGTACTGGATGCAGTTTTAAATAAACAAGGCGTACATCCAATGACTAAATTACAAACGATTGGTTTCAATGCAACCACTTCATTTAACCGTTCAGCCTTTGGGGTAGGCGGTTATGTTCCAAATGTGGGCGATAAAATTACAGTAAACATTACTACCGAGGCTTCTGTACCTGCTCCGAAAAAGTAAGAGTGAAAAATTAAAAAAGCACCCAATTGGGTGCTTTTTTATTACGGTTATTTAAGTTGCAGGTTTTCTAAATAATGCATCAATACCGAACTGGCTGCCTGTTCAAGCGCGGGCGCATAGCGTTGATGATCCGCCCGTAAGGCGGGAATATTGATCTGAGCTTTGCGTAACTCACAGGTATGTCCAATCAGCCATTTCTCTAAACTTTCACTGGCCACTTCAGCATGGAATTGTAGTGCTAGAATATTCTGTCCTACCTGAAAAGCCTGATTTGGATAAAGGTCAGAGCTGGCCAGTAATTCTACCTGTTCAGGTAGGTCAAAGGTATCACCATGCCAATGCAGGACGTCAATATCATCCAGAGCTTTTAGTGGATTATTTTCAATAGAAGCAAGACTGAGTTTAGACCAGCCAATTTCCTTTACATCTCCTGGATAGACTTCAGCATCCAATGCAGCAGCAATTAATTGCGCACCTAAACAGATGCCTAAAGTCGGTAAATTCTTTTGCAGGCGAACTTTAAGTAAGTCCATTTCCTGTTGTAAAAAAGGATAATCCTCAGTTTCATAGACTGCAATCGGGCCACCGAGAATAACTGTTAATCCGGGATGTTCAAACGCCTTGGTGAGATCATCGATACCGGCTTCGAAATAACGCACACGTAAGCCGAGCTGATAAAAAATATCTTCCCAAGCACCTAAGTCTTCAAAAGCCAAATGTTGAATGGCATACACGGTATCGGGGAGGTGAGCTAAGTTCAGCATAGTTTTTTGATATCAAGAGAATGATTTAATTTAACGTGAATCAAAAGCAAAATAAAAGGCTTTATGCCTCACATCACATACATTATAGAAAATAATGAATATCGCTTCGCTATCGGCAACTGTATAAACATTTTTGTGTGATTGCTACATGAAGCGGGTCATTTTCCTTTTATATAGGAAAGAGAGTAGAGTAAGGCTGCCGTACTGAATAAAAACAACAAGCCTATCAGGATCAAGGATATGCAAAATATAAGTTTATATGTCGATAAAAACAGAATCAGCCCTTATGCCATGTCGGTCTATGTTGCCTTAAAAGAAAAGGGTTTAGATTTTCAGGAAATAGTGGTCGATTTAGATCAGCAGCAACAGAAATCTGCGGCTTATCAAGCCATTTGTCCAAGTGCTAAAGTTCCGTATTTAATAGTAGATAACTTTAGCCTGTTTGAATCATGGGCGATCACTGAATACTTGGAAGATGCCTTTCCAGCACCTAAGTATCCAGCCTTATATCCAAAGGAAATTCATGCCAGAGCTAAATGTCGGGCCATACAAGCCTTGGTCAAAACGGATTTTATGCAAATCCGCCAGCAAATGCCTTCCGATTCGGTATTTCATCCACCAAAAATATCTACACCTCTTACAGCTCCGATCACTGAAGAAATTCAGCGATTGTTAAATGTGGCAGAACATATGCTGGAGGATATATGGTTAACTGAACACTGGTCAATTGCAGACTTTGATCTGGCCTTTATATTGCATCGGTTGCTGAGCCATCAGGTGAAACTTCCTGTGAAAATAATAGAATATGTCGAGGGTAATTTTAAGCGTGCTTCGGTACAGGCGTGGCTGGAAGAACATGAAAAAGCTAAAACTTTAATTTAATGCCGACTGATAAAACAGTTCATAAAAAAACTACTTAAATAGGTAAAATTCAAGCGTAATATGAATCAGAACAAGACTTGAAAGATGCTGAGGATACAGTCCTCGTTGAATAAGAAGGAAGGAGTGGCCGGTGGGAAATTCACATCATCATGAGCATAGTCATGTCACCGTGACTGCAAAAAATGCCAGAAAATTATCAATAGCGCTGGGATTAACCACCACTTTTTTAATTGTGGAAGTGATTGCTGGTTTTCTAACTCAAAGTTTGGCCTTACTTTCTGATGCTGCGCATATGTTTACCGATGCTGCTGCACTGGCTATCGCTTTAGTCGCTATCAAAATTGGACAAAAACCGGCAGACAATAAACGGACATTTGGTTATCAGCGCTTTGAGATTTTGGCTGCTTTGTTTAACGCCTTAATGCTGTTTGTGGTTGCGATTTATATCTTGTTTGAAGCTTATCAGCGTTTGAGTCATCCACCAGAAATTCAAAGCCTTGGCATGATGATTGTTGCTGTTTTGGGGCTGATCATTAATCTGATTTCCATGAAAATTCTGGTGTCTAGTAGTCAGGAAAGTCTCAATGTCAAAGGTGCTTATCTGGAAGTGCTCAGTGATGCACTGGGATCTGTAGGCGTGATTATTGGAGCACTAGTGATTTATTTCACCGGCTGGATGTGGATAGATACACTCATTGCAGTATTAATCGGATTTTGGGTATTGCCAAGAACCTGGATTTTGCTGAAACAGAGCATCAATATTCTGCTTGAAGGTGTGCCGGAGGAAATTGATATTGAAAAATTACGTCACGATCTTTTGGCGCTTGATGGGGTCCAGGATATTCATCAGCTCAAGGTCTGGGCGATTACTTCCAAAAAAGTCATGCTGACCGTGCATCTGGTTGCACCGAATGTGGATTATCAGAAACTGCGGCATCAGACCTTTGAGATGCTTCACCATGAGCATCATATTACCGAGATGACCTTGCAGATTGAAGCGGAAGATTGCCCGCCGGAACATCGGGGACAATCCTCACATCCGCATTCACATGCTGAAACCCATCAGCATTGAAGTGGAATAATCTAAGCATCGGGAAAGTTGATTATTTTTTTAAAAGTGAACGAATCACATCCAGATAACTTGGCGGAGCATCGACATACTCACGCTCCCTTAACATCTGGTGCATTCTCCCCAGCTTTTGATGCGGAACAGAGGCCATCAAATGATGTTCAATATGATAGTTCACATGAATCGGGGCAACCAAAGCACGTGCCAGCCAGCCTGCACGAGTAGTTCGGGTATTGCTAAGGGCAGAATGACTGGTTTCTAATCCGGCATGTTCAGCCATGGCACGGATGCGGATGAACAAAGGAAATGGGGTGATATAGGCGAGAGGCCATAATAAATACAGTTTAGGATGGCCGCTGGCCCAAAGCGCAGAAAAAATTGCTGCATTTGAAATTAACATACCAGAACTATTTTTAAGCAAGTTTTTCGCTAACTCTAAATTGCTGCGATCATCACGCGGAATTGGCTTGGGGTCATTGGAAACACTCCATTCCAGTAATTCCAGATCCATTAATACTCGACCAGCGAGAAATTTAAGCCCCGATTGCCCATTCAGGTCACGGAAGAATTTCCTGAATAGTGAGCTTTGCGTAATGGGAAAGTTTTTTACCAACCCCAAGTCAGGATCATCTGGTTGCGAGGTTTTAGCATGATGTTTCAGATGATAAGGACGATACTTGCTGACATCATTCCAGATCGGGCGTGCACAGAGCCAGTCAGTCAAATGAGTGTTCAACCATTTGGTTTTAAAAAGACTATGGTGCGAGGCATCATGCATCAAAATAGCCATGGCAAGCTGGCGTCCAGCAAGAATGGCCAATGCCAGCGCGCACATCAGGACTTTCCCCCACGTAGGTAAATATTCCCAGCTATAGGCTACCGTGCCAAAGGTCATGACAATTACGGTCCATGTCGAACCTACTGCCCAGGCACCGTGCAAGTCTGAGGTCGTGGTGAGTTCTTTAATTTCATCACGACTAAAAAGTTCTGTGACACTGACCTTGCTGTTCATTCTTCTGCCTATATTTAGTTCTTATTGCTGTATTCAATATATTTGGATGAAATATTACAGTCAATTTATTTTTGTGTATAAAATAGAAATAAATTAGACCCCTTGGTCTTTAAAATAATGTTGCCATAAAAGTTGACCCTGTTTTTCTATTTTGCGGACTGCGAGCTCAAATTGTTGTCGGGCATCGGTGTCTATCCATTCTGCAGGAAGCAAAGGATCAGCACGTAAACTAAACAGGGCAGATTTACCTAGATAAAAGGCACTTTTTGCAGCATCTGCTAAAGTCAGATTTTGGTAATTCTCAAACCAGTCATTGATATCATGCTGTACTGCATGATAGGTCTGATGTAGCGCTTCGATATCCCATAAATCACGAACTTCGGTTTCACTTTCCAGTTGACTGATTTGGAAAAAACGTGCGTCAGGATCTAATCCAAACTGGATTACAGCTGTTTTTAATGGACTTAGGTTTAGTGTTAAATTATCGGGACGAATAAAAACATTTTGCTCTAGTTCCTGAAAACCATAATAACGTAGCGCTTTTTCTCTTTTAGATAAGGCAGTACGGTCTACACGTCCCAAAGTGCCGGTATAGACCAATACATATTTTCCGTTCCATGTGGTCGCCGTTTGCATATCAGGGTGTTTGTTTAAGCTGATAAAAGAAGTATCGAATTTTTTCTCTAGCAATTGATATACGCCGCGCTCTACAGCTTGAATCACATTTTCCTGATTTAATCGGGCCACAGCGACACGGATACCATTGTCAGATATACCCAATAATTCAGCAGCAGTTAATATCCGCTTAATAGACAGGGTGGAGTTTTTAGAGGCATATAAAAGATCTAGAATTAGATGACGAGCATTTAATTTATAAGTCATGAAACGATATCGTTATGAAAGGGATTGAAAGTTTTAAAGTTTATCCACAATAGCACTTTGTCATGAATAACCCAAAAAAATTGTCAGGGTAAAAGAGGATGAATAAGTGATTTGAGATATACATTTTATTAATAAATTTTTTTCAAACACAATAAAAAAACCCTTATCTTTCGATAAGGGTTTTTCGTATTCTGGAGCGGGAAAGGAGACTCGAACTCCCGACCCCAACCTTGGCAAGGTTATGCTCTACCAACTGAGCTATTCCCGCAATGAGGTGAATTATAGAGAATTCCACAGCAGTGTCAACTCCCTATAAATCTGTTTGATTAATTAATCAGCACGGCGCCAAACTGTACCTTGACGGGTATCCTCAAGAACAACACCTTGATCAAGTAAAGATTGACGGATTTCGTCTGCGCGTGCGAATTCTTTGGCTTTCTTGGCATCCTGACGCTGTTGAATCAAATCTTCAATTTGTTCAGGTGACAATCCTAGAGCTTCTTGACCAATGTCAGACTTGAGGAACTCTTCTACATCCTGCTGTACCAGACCGAGAATATTGGTCAGGTGACGTAAAGTTGCATAATAAATCGCTGCCTGTTCCGCATTTTCTTCTTTCACGGCACGATTCAGTTCTTTATTGATTTCGAACAATACCGCAATCGCTTCAGGCGTATTGAAATCATCACACATAGCGGTATTAAAACGTTCAACAAAAGCCTCATCCAGAGTTTCAATCAGATGATCACCATAAACCGCCTGATAGGTTTTAAACGAGTGATAGAAACGAGACAAGGTATTTTTTGCTTCTTTTAAGGCAACATCCGAGTAATTCACCGGGCTACGATAATGGGAAGAGACAATGAAATAACGCACCACTTCCGGATGGAATTTTTCAATCACGTCGCGAATAGTGAAGAAATTGCCTAAAGACTTCGACATTTTCTCGCCATCGACATTAATAAATCCGGCATGCATCCAGTAATTGACATACTGTTCGCCAGTAGAAGCTTCAGATTGTGCAATTTCATTTTCATGGTGCGGGAAGGTTAAATCGGCACCGCCGCCATGAATATCGAAATGATTACCCAGGCAGCAGGTCGACATTGCTGAACATTCAATATGCCAGCCTGGACGACCATTACCCCAAGGAGATGCCCATGACGGTTCATTTTCTTTGGCGTGTTTCCAGAGGACAAAGTCAAACGGATGTTTCTTTTCGACTTCAACATCGACACGTTCAGAGGCACCGGCTTGCATATCTTCTAGTTTACGGCCAGAAAGACGACCATATTTGGCAAACTTCTCGACCTCAAAGTAGACATCACCATTATTGGATGGATAAGCCGTACCTTTGTCGACCAGGTTGCTGATCATATCCTGCATCTGATCGATGTAATCTGTGGCTTTAGGTGCTACATCAGGTGCAAGGCAGCCCAGTTTGGCAAAATCCTCATTCATCGCATCAATAAAGCGGCTGGTTAGCTCTGAGATACTTTCGCCATTTTCATTGGCACGTTTAATAATTTTGTCGTCAATATCCGTAATATTACGCACATATTTGACTTTCCAGCCTTGGCTACGCAGGAAACGGATAATATAGTCAAATGCAACCACTGTACGTGCATGTCCAATATGACAGTAGTCATAAACCGTCATACCACAGACATACAGATCAATTTGACCTTCAACACGAGGTACGAATTCTACTTTTTTGCGTTGCTCTGAGTTATATAGAACAAATGGTTGCATAGCTGTTCAAAAGACTTCAAATAAAAGGATGAATCATCTTAACCTAAGCATAATTATTCATAAAGATAAAAGCGCAAAAAGCCTCAGTTATTTAGGATAGTTAGGCAACGAGAGTGATTTAGAAAGAAGAGGTTCAGGAAGTGAAATAGCGATATTGAGCTTACATTTTCAGAGGTAATGTTTGCCAGTATGATTAAATTATATTTGAATGAGTCTGGTCTGATTTGAACCAAACCTATTTTGGATAGCGTAAGCGCGTTCCCCTAAAAAATAAAAACAAGCGCCTTTTACAGCGTCAAAAATGAAGCGAATGTAGAGGTGGAGATACCAGATTGTGCAAGTTAAATACAATCTGAATATATTAAAAATCCGTCGAATCTTCTACATTTAGAAAGCTTACAATTGCATAGCTATGCTAAAATTGCGAAAATTATGCCCATCAAACCAGAGTTTTTCTCTGTCCTTAGCGTAGGTAAACAGGCTTTGAATCCACAAAAAACAGCGAATCAACTAGATTTCCAGAAAGTCGCACTTGAAACACTGCGCATCGAAGAAAATGCACTACAGATTTTAGCAACACAGATTGATGACCGTTTTAGCCGGGCATGTGAAATTATTCTACAGTGTACCGGCCGTCTGGTGATTACCGGAATGGGCAAGTCAGGTCATATTGGCCGTAAAATGGCGGCGACATTTGCTTCGACCGGAACTCCCTCATTCTTTATGCATCCTGGTGAAGCCGGTCATGGTGACTTAGGTATGCTGGTGGCTGGTGATGTGCTGATTGCGATTTCAAACTCGGGCAAGAGTGATGAAATCATGATGTTGATGCCACTCATCAAACATCTGGAAATTCCGCTGATTACCATCAGTGGTGATGATCGTGGTCCAATGCCACAAAATGCTGATGTAGCTTTGACGCTGGGTAATATTCAGGAAGCGTGCCCACTGGGTTTAGCGCCGACATCGTCAACGACGGCAACATTGGCTTTGGGTGATGCTTTAGCGGTGGCTTTACTGGACGCTCGCGGCTTTACCTCGGATGATTTTGCACGCTCACATCCTGCAGGTGCACTGGGTAAGCGTCTGTTATTGCATGTGAAGCATCTGATGCGTACTGGAGCCGATTTGCCGAAAGTCTCGCCTGATACCGCCATGAATAAAGTATTGTACGAAATTTCCAACAAGCGCTTGGGCTTAACCACAGTCGTCGATGAAAATGATGTGTTGCTGGGGATTTTTACCGATGGTGACTTGCGTCGCTTGATTGATAAGCAGCAAGGTTTTGATGTCAATCTGGCTATTCAGGACGTGATGACCAAAAATCCGTTGACCATTTCTCAGGAAGCACGTGCAGTGGTGGCACTGGAACGTATGAATGAACATAAAATTAATCAATTTGTAGTTGTTGATGATGCCAATAAAGTCATTGGCGTGATTAGTATGCATGACCTGATTCAGGCTGGGGTAAATTAATAAATGGCATCTTATGTATTATTAGAACAGGCACGTCATATTGCAGCACTGGTGCTTGATGTAGATGGTATTTTAAGTGATGGCTTTGTAACGCTGACCAATACTGGCGATGAGATCAAATCCTTTGACATTCGTGATGGTCTGGGCATGAAACTGGTTCAGCAAGCAGGGATCAAGGTGATCATTATCACCGGGCGTAAAAGCAATATTGTAGAAAAGCGTATGTCGGATCTGGGGGTTGATCTGGTCTATCAGGGCCGTGAAGATAAAGGTACAGCACTTCGTGAAGCCTGTGCGCAGCTTAATATTGATCCTGAAGATTGTCTGTACATGGGCGATGACTGGCCTGATCTGTCTGCTTTTGCCATTGCCGGCATGAAAGTGACCGTGCCTAATGGTCATGTTGAAGTTCGCCGCCGTGCCGATCTGGTGACTCAGGCCCAAGGTGGACGTGGTGCGGTGCGTGAAATCTGCGATATGCTGTTAATGTCCAAAGGCATGTACCAAGAGTTACTTGAAAAATATACTCGTGCGCCTTATTAATAAGTCATATCTTTTGGATTAAGTACACCGCTTATGGATACTAAAGTTTTATATATTACGGCTGTGATTATTGCCGCAATAAGTGGTGGTTATTACTATTACAGCGGCAAGGGCAACAAGCTGCAGGCAGATTCTGCGCGCAGCATGACCTATTCCGCTCAAAATATTAACTTAACCCAGACGGATGAAACAGGCCAGGTGTCGGTTCGTGCCCAAGTGGACCGACTCGAGCAGAACCTGCAGTTAGAAACCTCAAAGCTGGAAAATCTGCGAGCATCGACTTATGACAATGGTAAAGTCGATGCGACTTTCTTTGCCAAAATGGCGCATGGTTATGATGACAATACAAAAGTTGTACTCTCTCAAGAAGTGCTCGCCACCAAAATCATGCAAAATGGGAAAATGCAGTTTCGTACTGAAGAACTGACCGCTTTTCCGAAAACACGTGAAATTGAAACAGACAAGACAGTGATTGTGGAATCTCCACAGGCTGAATTTGTCAGCCAGGGTCTTAAAGCCAATCTTAATGATGGTCAATACGAATTCTTTAATATTCGAGGAAAGTATGAACCAAACTCCTAAAGCCAAAATGATGCACACTTTCCTGAAGCGTATGACGCTGGCGACTGTGGTTGGACTCGGTTCAATCGCTGCTTTTGCACTGCCATCTGACCGTAACCAGCCAATCACTTTGCTGGCTGACCGGGCGACTTTCAATGAGCGGACGGGTGTGACGACGTATTCGGGCAATGTCATCATTGAACAGGGCACCATGAAGCTGCAAGCCAATTCGATTGTGGCCAATCTGAACAATAAGCGCCAGATCAGCCTGATTACGGCGACGGGCAGCCCGGCACAGTTCCAGCAAAAAGTGGATCCTGCCAAAGGTCTTGCCAAAGGTCAGGCGCAGAAAATTGTCTACAATGCTGAAACTGGGATTATTACTTTGTCCGGTAATGCCTTCCTGCAACAGGACGGTGCCAGTATTCGTGGTGCGACTTTAAAATACAGCATGAACAAAGGCGATATCGAAGCTACCGGAACACCAAACAAAACCGGTTCATCGTCTGGTCGTGTACAAATCGTGATTCCACCTTCTAGTTCAACATCCTTCCCGGGAGCGCGTGATTAATGGAGCAATCGCAGCAGGTTCAAACCTTAACCATTAAGCATCTGGCGAAAAACTATAATAAACGCTGGGTAGTGAAAGATGTGTCGTTCAGCATGGAAAGTGGCCAGATTGTTGGGTTGCTGGGACCAAATGGCGCCGGTAAAACCACCAGTTTCTATATGGTGGTCGGTCTGGTGCGGATGGATAAGGGGGAAATCTATCTCGATGATCTAGATCTTTCCGACCTCGCAATGCATGAACGGGCACGTAAGGGAATTGGTTATTTGCCGCAGGAAGCTTCGATTTTCCGAAAACTGACAATTTCCGAAAATATTATGGCGATTCTGGAAACCCGTAAAGATATGACCAAGGCACAACGTCAGCAACGTCTGGCGGAGCTATTGGCAGACTTTAAAATCACCCATATCAAAGATTCTTTGGGCATGAGCGTATCTGGTGGGGAACGACGTCGTGCTGAGATTGCGCGTGCACTTGCGGCTGACCCAAAATTTATGCTACTCGATGAGCCTTTTGCCGGTGTCGATCCGATTTCGGTCGGAGATATTAAGGATATTATTACGAACTTGAAAGATCGCGGAATTGGGGTGCTGATTACCGATCATAACGTGCGTGAAACGCTGGCGATTTGTGAGCATGCTTATATTGTCAGTGAAGGCGCATTGCTTGCTGAAGGCACACCAGAAGAAATTCTGGCGAATGAGACCGTGAGAAAAGTTTATCTGGGTGATGATTTCACTGTTTAAATAATCCTGCTTTATATAAAAACCCTGCATCAGACGCCAGTTGTCGGATGCAGGGTTTTTTTTGATCAAATCAAAGTGAAAAAGATTTCTTTTAAAGGGATTTGATATATGGTTAGGCTAAAACAAGAAACATTACATAATTATACGATTTAGGGCAGAACACTTTAAAAAAAATCAGGGGAAAACAGATCAAAAAAGAAGGGGATTGATACTTCTTCTTTTGCCTTTATCTGTGTCTTTGGCGCATGCAGAAAGTTCATCTCATTATTTTACCAATCTCAAGAATGGCTTGGATTAGCTGATTGTACCCAAGCCGACACGGTCAGCGCATACCATTGATATTACCTCGCTCGGTCATTATTCATTAGATACATCAAAAGTAGCTGAGCTGCCGCAAATTACCCGGCCACAGTCAGGACAGCCAGCTTTCAGTCCTACGGTCACAGCTGGTATTCCACAAAAAATGAATTTGGTGGAAGCTGTACACCGGGCAGTGCAGCGACGTCCTGAAATCACACAGAGTATTTCGACATTATCTGCGCAGGCCGCGAATATCGATGTGGCGAGAGCGGGTTATTATCCGCAGTTATCCGGGGGTATCGGGACAGGTGACCTCACTTCCGGTGAACGTGGACAACAAATGGTTTCTTTGAATGCCACCCAGATGCTGTATGACTTTGGCAAAATTAAAACCAATGTAAGTGTGGAAGAAGCGCGATTGGCAGAAGAACAGGCCAAGGTGCTTGTCAGTCTGGATCAGATCGCATTTGAAGTGGCTGATGCAATAGTGAGTATCAAACGCTATCAGCAAATTACCCAGATTGCCCAACAGCAAATTCAGGGCATTGGACGGATTGCAGAAGTTGCCAATTTACATGCCCGTGCCGGGATCAGCAGTCAGGCCGACCCGATTCAGGCGCAGTCCAATCTGGAAGCAGCGCAATCGAATCTGATTGTACAGCGGACCCAACTCAGACAATATCAACAACGCTTGTGTACCTTGCTAGGATTTGATGTATCCATTGTTGAATGGGATATTCCTTATCCGACCATCAGTCTCAAAGGCAGTCTAAGTCAGGCGATGAATGGACGGAATCCAAATAATAATGAAGATGATGGCTTCTGTAATTCAGTCATGACTGAAGTGAGCAGTAATTTGTATCGGGGTGGTGCAACGCGTTCACAGACCCGTGCCGCAAGCTATGCCGAAGAAGCTGCACGCGCACAGGTCAATACGGTCTATCTGGATGTGCTGGATCAGGTGCGCTTGATCCGCGAGCAGATTGAAAATAAACAAAAACAAATGGGGGTTTTATCCCAGCGCCGCGCAACCACGGTGCGCACCAAAGAGCTGTATCAAGAACAATATAAATTGGGTACCCGAACCGTAGTGGATTTGCTGAATGCAGAGCAAGCCATTCATAGTGCCGCGCAGGAAATTGAATCGGCACGCTATGATATTTATTCGGCGATCGTACAGTACATTCAGGTCACCGGCCGTACACGGGATATTTACGCGCTTAACCGTATTTCTATTCAGGGGTTTGAAGTTCAGCCATGAGTACTACAATAAATTATCAACCGTGGCTTAAAGCGGTTTTAAATATTGCCCGGCATTACCGGATCGAGCCTTCTGAGGAGCGGATTCGCCTGCAACTGGACTGAGACCAGCATCATGACATCGATGACATGCTCAAGATAATCAGTCGTCAGATGGGTTTAAATGTCCGTAAAAATAAATTTGAGCGCAGCCTGCTGAATCCATGGCGTTTACCTTTACTGGTTGAATTCGATAGTGGTGATGTGGGGGTGATTGAACGCATCGACACACAGGGCAATGTCAGCATCCAGCTCAGTGGTGATGAAGGTTTATCTCAAAGTTTCATGATTGAACAGTTAGAGGTTGGCATAAAGCATCTTTATGTGCTGCGTCCTGAATCTTCAGTTCCAGATGCGCGGGTGGATGAATATATCAAACCCTTTGAGAAAAACTGGTTCTGGTCAATTGTCCTGAATGACTGGAAGCGCTATATCGATGTGATGTTTGCGTCTTTAATTGCCAATATTCTGGCACTGGCCACGATAGTTTTCTCGATGAATGTCTATGACCGTGTCATTCCATCGCAATCTATTCCGACGTTATGGGTGTTGGCCGGTGGCGTGCTGATCGCTGCGATTTTTGAATTTGTATTACGTGTCTCGCGGATCTATCTGTCAGACATTATTGGTAAACGTGCGGATTTAAAAATTTCTGACCGGGTTTTTGGTCATTCATTACGGATTAAAAACAGCGAACGTTCCAAATCAACAGGAACCTTTATTTCACAAATTCGTGAGCTGGAAGGCGTCCGCGAACTGGTGACTTCAACCACCGTCACGGCAATTGCCGATCTGCCATTCTTCTTCCTGTTCTTAGGGATCTTCTGGGTGATCGGTGGCAATCTGTTCTGGGTCATGCTACTCGTTGTACCCTTAATGATTCTTCCGGGAATTCTGGCGCAGAAAAAATTGGCACAGCTGGCTCAGTTGGGCATGCGCGAATCTGCCATCCGCAATGCCTTGCTGGTAGAAGCCGTACAAGGCATTGAAGACATCAAGCTGTTAAGAGCTGAAACGCGTTTCCAGAATCAGTGGAATCATATGAATGAAGTGTCAGCCGATGTCAGCATGCAGCAACGTAAAATTGTCGGCTTAATGACCGCCTGGACCCAAAAAATTCAGGGACTGACCTTCGCGATTGTGGTTTTAGTCGGGGCTTTTGCGGTGATGCAGGGCGACATGACCACGGGTGCACTGGTGGCCTGTTCAATTCTTTCTTCACGCATGTTAGCACCAATTTCACAAATTACGGGCGTACTGGGTCGCTTGCAGCAGGCCAAAGTAGCGAAATCCGGTCTGGATGAATTGATGAAAAAACCGGTGGATCAGCCGGACTATTCGCACCTGATTCATCGTCCGGCACTGGATGGTCATTATGAGCTCAACGGGGTGGTGTTTAAATATGGTGATGATGATCCGAAACCGAGCTTGATGATTCCCAAACTGGAAATCAAGCCCGGGGAGAAAATTGCGATTCTGGGCCGTAATGGTGCAGGAAAGTCGACCTTGTTGCAGCTCTTGTCTGGGATGCAGACACCGTTACAGGGCAAGGTCAAGCTGGATGGTATTGATCTGACCCTGATTGATCCGTCAGATGTACGGCGTGATATGGGCTTGCTGAATCAGAACTCGCAGTTATTTTATGGTTCAATTCGTGAAAACCTGACTTTGGGTGCACCTTTGGCCACCGATCAGCAAATTCTGGAAGCCTTACAAATTACCGGTGCACTGGGATTTGTACAGGAGAAAAAAGAAGGGCTGGATCATATCATTTTAGAGGGTGGTGTCGGCTTTTCTGGTGGACAGCGCCAAGCCTTGTTATTGGCGCGGTTGTTGATTCGTCAACCAAAGATTTTGCTGCTGGATGAACCGACCGCTGCCATTGATGATGTGTCAGAAAAACAGTTGATTGATCATCTTAAAGGGTATTTAACCCATCGTACGATGATCGTCGCCACTCATCGCCGTGCGGTATTGGAACTGGTGGATCGTATTCTGGTGGTCAATGATGGCAAGATTGTGATGGATGGACCACGGGATCAGATCCTGAATCAGTCGCAGGGTGGTAATAAGCGGGTTGTGGGAGCAAGTGCATGAGTGAACTACAGCAACTAAAACGTTCCAGCAAGGTCAGCTTTCAGGAACCGCCATTACCCAAATCAAGTGTCATCATCTGGATTATCGGCATTGGCCTACTGGTATTACTGACCTGGGCCTGGTTATTCAAATTGGAAGAAGTATCTACCGGTACTGGAAAAATAATTCCATCATCCAAAGAGCAGGTGATTCAGTCTCTGGATGGCGGTATTTTGACTAAACTTAATGTCAAAGAAAGTGAGATTGTCGAGCGTGGGCAAGTATTGGCCCAGCTTGATCCGACCCGCTTTGAATCCAACGTCGGTGAATCAGAATCCTTGCTGGTGTCATCACGTGCCACTTCAGCCCGTTTACGTGCGGAAGTCACCGGCGCACCGTTGGTCTTTCCTGAAGAAGTGTTGAAATACCCCAAATTGGTTAAAGAAGAAACGGCCCTGTATCAGTCGCGTCGAGCCAATTTGCAAGAATCTGTTGCAGGCCTGGAACAGGCTTTGTTACTGGTGCAGCAAGAACTGGAAATGACCGCTCCCTTGGTCGCCAAAGGGGCAGCCAGTGAGGTTGAAGTGTTGCGTCTAAAACGTGAAGCCAATGACCTGCGTAATCAGATGAATGATATCCGTAATCAATATTATGTCAATGCGCGGGAAGAATTGTCCAAAGCCAATACTGATGTAGAAACCCAGCAACAGGTGGTACGTGGCAAGTCGGATACTTTGAGCCGAACTGTTTTTAAATCACCGGTTCGCGGTGTCGTCAAAGAGATTGATGTGATGACGCTGGGCGGCGTGATTCCACAAAATGGCAAGTTGATGACCATCGTGCCACTGGATGAAAAATTACTGGTTGAAGCACGAATCTCGCCGCGTGATATTGCCTTTATTCGCCCTGATCAGGAAGCATTGGTTAAAATTACAGCTTATGATTATTCGATCTATGGTGGGTTGAATGGTAAAGTTGCGATGATTTCACCGGATACCTTGCGTGATGAAGTCAAGCAGGATAAATTTTATTATCGGGTGTATATCCGTACCGATAGCTACAAGCTCAGCAATAATGCCGGGCAGGAGTTCAATATTACTCCAGGGATGGTGGCCACCGTGGATATTCGTACTGGTTCAAAAACCGTGATGGATTATCTGATCAAGCCATTTAATAAAGCCAAAGAAGCCTTGCGTGAACGGTAATATTTGCCAAGCAATTGAGTAAAACAATCGATCAAAATCAGGCCTCTCCGTGGAGAGGCTTTTTATTTGTCTGTGCAAAGCGGGTATACTGCAGCAGTGAGAGTTTAAAGCCTGAAGTTATGCCATTTACTATTGCCAGCCTGGTCAGTTTCGAGGAAGACATTAAAAAAAGCCGCTTTCAGGCCTTTGCCACCCCTGTTGAGAATGAGGAGGACGTCAAAAATTTTCTGGAAGCTTATCGTGATCCAAGCACCACGCATCAATGCTGGGCCTGGAAAATTGGCCATCAGGTACGCTTTAATGATGATGGTGAACCCTCAGGCACGGCGGGACGCCCGATTCTGGCAACCATTGAAGGCAATGAGCTGACCAATGTGCTGGTGCTGGTCAATCGCTGGTATGGTGGGATCAAGCTGGGAACAGGGGGCTTGGTGCGTGCCTATGGCGGTTGCGCTGGACAATGTTTGTTGTTGGCAGAAAAAATTGAACTGATTGAAAAGAAGAAGGTGCAATTTTCCTGTCAATTCAATGAATGGGCCATCTTTCAATATGAGTTGAATCAGCAACAGATTGACTATCAGGAAGAATATACAGCTGAAGGAGTACAGGTCAGTGCCTTATTTCAGTTACATCAAATTCAACCTTTTGCCTTAAAAATTCAAGATGTGACCCGCGGCCGGGAACAGCTCAAAATCATAGAAGAAGCGACAGATGACTGACGTAGATCCATTACTGAAATATCGTGAGCAGCATAAACATCGCCTGAATTACATGCCTTGGCTGTACTGGTCTTTAAAGCCAAAAAATCGCGGTTGGGCAGAAGCGTGGCAAAAGGACTATCAGGCTTACTTGATGGAAATGGAAACCGTCGAGATTGGTGAAAACTGTTTTATTTCACCTCTTGCACATATTTTCGCGGAGCCGGGACGCAAAATCATTATTGGTGATAATAGCTTTATTGCTGCAGATTGCACCTTACATGGCCCCCTAGAGATCGGTAATGAAGTGGCGATCAATCATCACTGTATTCTGGATGGTGGCCGGGTGGGGATTAAACTGCATGATCAGGTGCGCATCGCCGCTTATTGTCATCTTTATGCCTTTGATCATGGCATGGATTTGGAGCAGCCGATTTATCAGCAGCCAGTACGTTCGCAAGGCATCGAGATTGGTCGGGATGTGTGGCTCGGTGCGCATGTCGGTATCAAGGACGGAATTAAAATCGCAGATCAGGCCGTGGTGGGAATGAACAGTATGGTGACCAAGGATGTCGAGAAGCGTGCGATTGTCGCCGGTAATCCGGCCCAATTCATTCGCTATCGTGAATAAGCTTTTGGAAGTCAAGTGCTTGATGCAACAGCCTGACTCAGCAGATGGTTCGATATATTGATCTATATTTGTTCACATAAAAGTTAACATATTTCAAGTCAAGCCTTACAGATTTCGCTGCACATTTTTGAATGCTTATGCTAAGTTAAAAATAACTAAGAAATTTTTATCATAAATAGAAGAGAGGCTAAACATGAAACGTGTCATCGCCTGCATCGACTCATCGCCATGTATAAACGCGCTGGCAGACGCGGCGGCATGGATTGCCAAACAGACTGGCCGTGAACTGGTCCTGTTACAGGTTTTGGATTATTACCCGGCCAGTTATCATCTGGGGGAAATCAGTGGAGTGATCGGCTTTGAAAGTAATGCCATGTTACTCAAAGAACTGGCCGAGCTTGAACAAAAACAAAGTGAAATTGCGCTGGATTATAGCAATAACCTGCTGCAACACATTTCCGAGCGGATTCTGGCAGAACACGGTATTCAAACCACACATATTCAGGAAAAGGGTGATTTTCTGGAGCAAAGCTTCCAGATCCTGCAGCCTGATGATATCGCGGTGATTGGATTGCTTGGTGAACGCTCGGCTGAAAAAAACAAACCGATCGGTACCAATGTGGAAAATTTTATTCGTGGGGCCAATTGTACCGTGATGACTGTCGGAGAACAGTTTAAGCCGCCGACACGATTTATTTTCGCCTATGAATATTCACCGACCTGTATCAAGATGATGAAACGGATTGCGGAAAGTGATCTGCTGCGCTTATTGCAATGCCATTTGTTATATATCGGTGATCATGCTGAGATTCTGAATGAGCCTTTGCAATATTTAAATCAGGCTGGTTTAGATGTGGTGCCACAATACCGCTATGGCGATGTCGCAGAAAATATTTTGACCTATCAGCAGGAACTCGGAATTCAGCTGATCGTGTTGGGTGCATTTAGTCACAGTAAAATTCACCAGTTCTTTTTGGGCAGTATTGCGACCACGATTTTCCGGAATTCAAAAGTGCCTTTACTGGTTGCGAAGTGAGAATTGCATATAATAGCCAAGCGCGAAGTCTAATCGTAAATTGTTACAGCTTGATTTAAAAATGACCAGAGTTATCCTCATATATTGTGGATAACTCTGTGGTTAATATTTATAAGTTAATGTTATTTATGGTAAATATGTCATTGGGTGATTTTTGTTCTTCTTGTTTTATTTCACAATCGCGAGTGCAAAACCATCATGTCCTTTGCTGCCAACCGTTTGTAAAGCAGTGCATGACAAGATACGTGGATGATTTTGAAGCGCTTTAAACATGTCACGAATGCCTTCAATACTTGGTTTATTATTGTCCGGGTTAATGATTTCGCCAGCACGAATCACATTGTCCAGAAAAATAAGTGTACCTGAGTGCGACAGGTTTAAACTGAGTTCCAGATATTCCGGATAACTCTGTTTGTCTGCATCAATAAAGATGAAATCGAAAGCTTCCGTATCTTCAGGCAGGGCTTTAAGCACATCTGCTGCACGGCCGCATTTCAGTTCGACGGTCTGTTTAAGCTGCGCGCGATCAATATTTTCCTGACCCATTGCCGCATGGGTATCACGTCCTTCAATGGTCAGGATATAGCCATCATCCGGCAAAGCACGTGCCAGCCACATGGTGCTATATGCTGCAAATGTGCCGAGTTCCAGTATACGTTTACATTGGTTCATCTGGATTAGCATCTGCAACAACATGCCTTGGTTCGGTGCTACAGCCAGATGATCAGGAAAACCGTGCGCTGCGGTATTCTCAAGAGTTTGATTCAGAATAGGGTCTTCAGGAATTAAATGTGAATCAATGTAGTGATCAATGTCTGTCCACATTTGTTGCATAGTCTTAGCACCTCGATTGCGATGCGTGCATTTTAAACTTTTCGCGGCAGAGCGCAATTTATTGTTCTATAGGTGATGATTTTTTAGGCTTTACAATGTCCTGAATGAACTTTGTAGAGTGGTTGTCATGACTTAGTAATTACACATCGAGGAATTACGGCCTAAACTCGGTCCCCAGGTACGATAACCTTGGGTATCGATGTGGATTTGACCTGAAGCATACATGCCAAGTCCCATATTCAGACTTTGACCATGCTGTACCCAGAACTGACACAATTTGAACTTGGTATTTTCAATATAGCTATAATCTTGTGCCTGCGGATATTCAGGCCCAATCCGGAAATCGATGGCAGAGTTGTACAGATGGCGTGAAGAGTTGGCACCACCGGCACACTGGTTTAAAGGCAGGTCACGATAGACTGACGTGACTTCAAAATCAGTCAGTACATTGGCTGCAACCAGATATTTAAAGACTTTTAAAGTTGGGATCTGATTGGCCCATAATTCACGGCTTGGAATCATGTATTGGGAACGGCCACACTTGGCCCAATCACGTGCAGTACGCATCAATTCGAAACTCGGAATGATATTGCCAACCCCATGACGTTCCAGAAAAACCTCATATTCACGCACGCGTGACAAATTATCCAGTGCCGATACCCAGTGGGTATACACATAAGGCACAGTTTTTGGGTGGGCTTTACGATCGTATTGAACACGTTCTTGTGGAATGTAAATCCGTTTTCCAGCAGGTGTGGTGGCCTGTCCAGGTTGTTTTGTGGTCGTGGTACAGCCCACAAAAACAAGAGGAATTATACAAAGACTCAATAATCCCTTTAACAAGTTCTTCATTTATAGAAATCAGATATTTACAAAATAGCGCTATTTTAGACTAAATATAGGGAGAAATTTGGAGAATATTGCAATGAAATGTGTGCGTTGAGTATAAAAAAGATCAGCATTTGCTGATCTTTTAAAGTTTAAACTAATTACTTTTCAAGGTATTGTAATTTGTCTGCTTTGCCATTCCATTCTTCACGGTCTGCTGGCTGGTCACCAATTTGTGTGATATTTGGCCATTTTTGTGACAGGTCAGCATTCAGTTCAATAAAGACTTCCTGACCTTCTGGTAATTCGTCTTCAGAGAAAATTGCATTTGCCGGGCATTCAGGTTCGCATAACGCACAGTCGATACATTCGTCCGGGTTAATCACAAGGAAGTTAGGACCTTCATAGAAACAGTCTACAGGGCAAACTTCAACACAGTCTTGATATTTACATTTAATACAATTTTCAGTGACAACGAAGGTCATGGCGACAGCTACCTAAAAAATATGGTTCTAATTACGAATGCTGTATTTTAGGCAAAAACAGGGGGAACTAACAATTCCTTTTATTGATATTTGTTATATATAGGGCTGTTAAATTTGAAAAAAGGTCGCATACCGATGAATTACAGCATTCATCGGTATGTTCAGGACATCGACCCTATGCCAGATGAGGTCTAGGACCGAGAATTAACTTGGCTGTTTGATCAGGTCTTTGAGCGCATATAACTGCTGCAAGGCTTCACGCGGAGTTAAACTATCTACATCAATATCTTCGAGTAAGTCCAGTGCAGGCGATTCTTTTTCAATTTCGATGATACGTTCTATAGGCTCCATAACTTCAGGCATTGCAAACAGATCATGCTGCGGGCTCAGTGGCTTGGCCTGATGCTGTTTTTCCAGAATCTTTAAGCGGTTTTGCGCTTCTTTAATCACCGCAGCCGGAATGCCTGCCAATTTCGCGACTTGCAAGCCATGACTTTGACTGGCCGGGCCATGTTGCACCTTATGCAATAAAATCAGATTGCCATTCAGCTCTTTGGCCGTGACATGGTAGTTGTTAATGCCACTTTCCTTATCCAGTTCAGTCAGTTCGAAATAATGCGTGGCGAATAAACACAAACATTGAATGCGTTTCGTCAGATCTAGCACACAGGCCCAAGCCAGCGACAAGCCATCATAGGTACTGGTTCCACGGCCAACTTCATCCATGAGTACCAAAGAATGACTGGTGGCATGATGCAGGATTTGCGAGGTTTCGGTCATTTCCACCATAAAAGTCGATTTGCCGGTCGATAAATCATCGGCAGAGCCAATACGGGTGAAGACACGATCTACAGGGCCTAGGGTTGCAGCTTGCGCTGGAACATAAGCGCCACAATAAGCCAAGAGTACGATCAATGCAGTCTGGCGCATAAATGTAGATTTACCACCCATATTCGGGCCGGTAATGATGGCCATCCGATGGGAAAAATCCAGTCGCATATCGTTCGGAGTAAAGGCCGATTTACTGAGGGCTTCTACCACCGGATGCCGACCAGCAGTGATACTTACACCAACTTCAGGACTGAATTTTGGACGCGACCAGTTGCGTAAACGCGCCTGATGGGCAAAATTCGCAATCAGATCAATCTGGGCTATGGCGCTGCTCATCATCTGTAAATTGCCGATATCCTGACGCAGTTCATCCAGCAGCATTTCAAACAGCATTTTCTCACGGGCCAAAGCACGCGATTCGCTAGATAAGACTTTGTCTTCAAATGCTTTCAGTTCAGGGGTGATGTAGCGTTCGGCATTTTTCAGGGTTTGCCGGCGAATATAATGCTCGGGTGCTTGTTCGGCCTGTGCGCGGGTCAGTTCAATATAATAGCCACTGACGCGGTTGTAGCCAATTTTCAGTCCCGGAATTCCGCTTTGTTCACGCTCTTTAATTTCCAGATCAATCAGGAACTGGCTGGCATGATCACGAATCTGACGTAGTTCATCGAGTTCACTGTCAAAACCTTCGGCAATGACATTACCATCACGAAGCAGGACGGGCGGGTTTTCCACAATGGCGGACATCAGACGTTGATGTAGATCATGGACGTCGCCGAGTTCTTCATTGAGTTGTACTAAAAGTTTGGACTGTTGCTGACTGACAATCGGTTGCACGGCATGGCGTAAAAATGGAATTTGCGCGCAGGCCTGTCGCAATTGCACCAGATCACGTGGACGGGCACTGCCAAGCGCAATACGGCTCAGCACACGTTCAATATCGCTAATCTCTTTAAGGACCAGACGTACAGGCACTTCGTGGAAACCTTGCAGCAGGGCTTGAATGGCATCCAGGCGCTCATCCAGCAGCGCGGTATCGCGTAAAGGTTGCATCAGGGTGCGACTGAGCAAGCGTCCACCCATAGCAGTCTGGCAATCATTGATGAGCTGAAATAAGGATGTCCCATGTTCAAATAAAGGTTCGATCAGCTCCAAGTTACGGCGTGTCACCGGATCCAGCGCGATAAAATCAGAACTCTGTTCCAGCTGAATCGTACGGATATGCGGTAACGCAGTTTTCTGGGTTTCTTTGGCATAATGTATTAAAGCTGCAGCGGCTGCTTTGGCCAAAGGTAAATGATCAATCCCGAAACCTGAAAGCGTGCTGACGGCAAACTGGTCGCATAAGGTTTTTTGCGCATTGTTCAGGTTGAAGTCGACATCGGGACGTTTGGTGACCGAGATATCCAGTTGCTGTTTGAGTTGTTCGGTCAATGTCGGATCAGCGATATTTTCATCCAGCAGAATTTCGCTTGGCATCAAACGCGCCAGTTCAATCATAAGCTGGTTAAGATCATAATCTTGCTGCTGGACTTTAAATAAGCCAGCGCTGAGATCGAGAAGTGCAATGCCAATCTGCTGCTGTTGAATACATAACGCCACCAGGTTTGAGGTCTGATGGGCCCCAAGAAGCGCATCATCGGTCAGGGTGCCGGGTGTAATAATTCGCACCACACCACGCTCAACCGGTCCTTTGCCAGTAACCTCGCCGATCTGCTCGCAGATCACCACGGTTTCACCTTTTTTGACCAGACGTGCCAGATAACCTTCGGCTGCATGATAAGGCACGCCCGCCATAGGAATCGGCTGACCATTGGCTTTACCGCGATGGGTCAGGGTGATGCCTAAAATCTTGGCTGCCTTGTGTGCATCTTCAAAGAACAGTTCATAAAAATCACCCATACGATAGAACATCAATGAGTGCGGATGCTGCATTTTTACTGACATGTATTGCTGCATCATGGGCGTTAAGGTAGAAAGATCAGCCATAATTTCTGAACTGGTCATTAAAAATAAATCCTTTCAACAAGAGATAAATGCAAATACTGCTCAATAGGCTATGCAGGAAAATTTAAAGCACATTTTCAATCAGGCCAATCCAATATGGTTGAGCACAGGAGATCGAAAATGTGAAATGAATCTGCTGATTCAATTCAGCTTTAAAGCTGTATTGCAGCAAGTCTATCAAATTTAATTTTTAGAAAGAAATGAAATTCCAGATGAATCTTTAAGTCAGCGCTCAGATCTGTCGCTATGGCTTCTTATTCAGCATTATTTGCAATTTTAAAAAATAAACCACCGGATGCGAACATGCGGTGGCAAGTCTCAATCAAGACGATAGTTTATTCCGGATCATAAAGACCAAGATCGGTCAGATGTAATCTGAGAATCCGGCGTAATTCCAGTACGGCTTCAGGCGTTTCCTGAATCGAGTGGCCACCCTTAATGACTTTGCTAGATACAGCACCATTTAGGTAAGCACTCTCATATGAAACGATATCATCGCTCATGAGCTTGGTGTCTTGCGTATCTACGGTATTGCCGATAATCGAGTGAAATTTGATATCTTTAGAAGGCTGAATATCCTGGGTCAACGCCGTGAATTTTGAATTTTCACTCAGATCGCTTGGGCCATTTTGAATCAGGTCATGCCCCAGTTCTTTGACAAACTCGTTTAACCCGATCTGGCCTTGCAGGGTATCGGCAAAGGCACCCAAAAATGCACCCGGTATACGGATAATTTTACGGGCCAGTTTGGTATGCCAGCGGTCGGCATATTCTGTCCCACGATGTGGTGTCGCTAAGAAAATGGCCCGAGTGAAATTTGGAATAGGCCGCATTTGCAGGCGTGCTTTAAAGAGCGGGTTATCCTTAAATTGTGCAATGCGGGTATTTTGTACCAGCTTGAATGCATCTTGGGTAATATCGGCCTGACTGACCATTAAACGGGCAATCACACCTCCCATGCTATGTCCGACCAGTACCGCATCTTTTTTGGCTGGTGCATTGTTCGCAACCCGGGCAAAGCCTTGCTGAACCAGGGCATTAATTTGAAAACGGCTTTCCAGAATCGGCATATTGGTAGAATAAAATACCTGCCAGACCTGGAAATTTTCCCTTAATACCGGATCACCCATAATGTCGTTGGTCAGACGAATCCAGGCTTCAGGACTACTGGCCAAGCCATGAATCAATACCAGCACTTTCTTGTCCGGATTATAAGGTTCCAGCATATACAGATGCGGCATGCTCAGACTGTCTTCGCGATTAATCAGGGTCAGATAGGCTAAACGCCCCAGATTGTTCTCGGCCAGCCATAAGCCGTAAGGTGCAGAAAAGTTGGCGGCCAGCGCATATTCTTTCGAAGCCACTTTGATCTTTTCATGCTTATAAGGATCATAGAGTTTCAGGTGAAACTCCGAAGTAGATAAAATCTGTTCGGTCGAATTCGCTGATTTAGGCACAGCGGTAATGGTGGTCGCCAGATAGCGGGCTGAATGAATGTTTGGATTTTTACCATTTGGATAGTTGTGCTTGAGCGGATCGACAATATATTTTTTATCCTGCTCGGTTTGCTGTGCTTCAGGTAAGACCACTAAAAATTCTGAACCAAAACCATCACGGCGGGTGATGGAACGTAGGCCGGAAAAGTTCATATTATAGGTAGACATCAGCTGTTCAATGGTCTGGTTTTTCAGCTGCGGAAAATTTTCCAGATCAATGGTGTATACACTGTCACCGACCTGAATGCGCTGGCCGGACTGTTTGGTTTTATAACGTTCAGCATAGCGTTGAATCAGATGGGCAATCGCAAGGTTATAAAAGTCACGAATCTGAACCTGGCGGTTATCAAAAATACGCTCTTGCGGCGCACGCTCGGTTTTAAATAGATAGGCATAGCTATAACGAATGCTTTTATCCAGCATAGTGAGCTGCTGATCCAGACATTTCTGGATATTCTGCTTGTGTTGTTGCTGTTTTTCCGGTGATCGGGTTTTGTTTAAAACACCGGTGTTGCATTCGGCAGACTTGGCATTTTGTAAGGAGTTGGCTAGATATAATTCACTTGCTGTAGAAAGCAATTGTTCATCTAAAATCTGGGGAATACTTTTCAGATCTTCCACACATTCTTCGGGCTGATCAATACAGATCTGAGCTTCACGACCTGTCATGGACAACACATTCAGACTGGCTTCGCTAAGCTTGTCGCGGGTCAAGATGCTGTCACGCTCATTGTTCAGCGTGACATTAATCGCCTGTTCCTTAACACTGACCACCTGACAGCCGCTGAGTACGCTGGTGATGAGTAAAGTGCACAGCATTAATCTTTTATTTATTTTTTCGTGCATAAAACTTTTCACTGAATTCAAGTTATAAAGCGGGATAATGTTTTGTATTTTACTAATTTTTTCCCATAAAAATAGACCGCCGTAGCAGTCTATTTGTAATCAAATTGAAGCGAATCTTGATTATGGGGTCACCGGTGCTGTTGCTGGGTCTGTAGCCGGAGCGGGTGTTGATGTTTGCAAAATTTGCCAAACATTCCAGCGACCATTTTTCTCAATTTCCTGAATCAGACGGTCTGCTACTTCAGCTTCTTGCGGATATTTCACCTTATAGTTCGCCAAGGTTTGAGTGGCATTTTTTTTCTGTTCCAATGCAATATAGTTATTGGCTGCAGAAAGATAAGCCTCCTGAACGCCAGCTTTCATGGCTTTGTCCAGATAAGCGATGGCTTCACGTTGACCACCGCCTTCAGACAGACCAAAACCAAACCAGAAGTTGACTTCAGGATCATCCGGGTTAATTTTGAGAATACGCTGGGCATAGGTCAGGGAATTGGTGGTATAAACTGAACCCAGATCCAGGTTACGTGCCATCACGCTGGCTTTAAAAGCACGCATCAACACATCAAAAGAGGCATTTGGACGGGCCGCTAAAGTATCCAGTTGTCGGGTGACTTCACGTAGTTTGGCTTCAAAGCCACGGCGTTCCTGACGATCGCTGAAACGTGGTGGATAATGACGTGCCTTACCTTCGACCATTTGCAGGAAATCGTCAATTTCGGTGATATCGATTTCATTTGAATTGGCAAGTGCTGCATAACGCATTGCACGGGTATTGCTATCTACCACTGGAATAATCAGTTTATTCACATCCAGGGTCAATTGCTTGGATGGATCATTAGGATCCGTCACCACCATCTTGGTTACAGGCTGGGTCGCAGCCTTTTTCAAATGCACTTCAAATTCAGGCGGTTCATTATAATTGAATGGATTTAAAGCATAAAATGGTGGGGACAGTTCAGGCTCTACAAAAACCACTTGGTCTACAGGTTTCTCAGCAGATTTCTGAGGAGTGATCGAACACGCAGTAATTGTGAATGCTAAGCAAGCAAGTGCCAAGGGCTTAAAGGTCATAATAGTCATCCATTCTGTTATTTTTAAAACATCTATTCAAAAATTGCATGATCGTCAGTCTATGAAAACTATAACCATCATGCAAGTAAACCCGTGTTACAGAGTGAAGTGTGATATTCAGGCCTTGGATTGGCTGGTTTGCGCTTCACATTCACGGCGCGCTTCTTCCAGAATCTCCAACTCTTTTTTGCTCAAAGGCTGGCCATCCTGTTGCTGCTTGTTAAAGGTCGGATCTAACAAAGAAAGACGATTGCACAAGTTGTTCATGCGTTTTTCATTTTGCTGAATGCGATCCAGCAGAATCCGCATACCTTCTAAAATCGGATCAGACTGATCTTCAGTCGCGGCATAGGGCTGGAAACCGATACTTTCGGCATAGTCACGACGACGGGCTTCAGCATCATCTTTGGGTTTGTCTTTGGTAATAAAACGTGCCGGGTTGCCCACAGCTGTGGCGTTTTCAGGAACCGCTTTGGTAACGACCGCATTAGAACCGACTTTGGCATTTTTACCTACGGTAAATGGCCCAAGAATCTTGGCACCAGCACCGACTACCACGCCATCTTCTAGCGTTGGATGACGTTTACCTTTATTCCAGGTCGTTCCACCCAAAGTCACACCGTGATAAAGGGTGACATCATCGCCAATTTCAGCAGTTTCGCCAATTACGACACCCATACCGTGATCGATAAAGAAACGGCGGCCAATTTTTGCACCCGGATGGATTTCAATGCCCGTGGCAAACCGGCTAAACGAAGACAACGCACGCGCAGTTCCTTTACAGTCTTTGTTCCATAGCTCATGTGCCATGCGATGCATGATCAGCGCATGAATGCCAGGGTAAGTGGTTAAGACTTCTAAGGTATTGCGTGCTGCAGGATCGCGCGCAAAGACAGCTTGTATATCTTCTTTGAGCTGTTTTAGCATTAGATTTGATCCTCGTCCTGTGATGATGTGTGTGAAGATTTTTTCCAGGTACCGTTATTCAATGCCTGAACACGGCTGAAAATACCACGAAGTAAGTGATATTCCATACGATCTAATTGTATACGTCCGAAGAGACGACGCAAGCGTAAAGGCAATAATCTTGGATTTTTTGGATCCATAAATTCAATTTCTGCCAACATTTTTTCCAAGTGTGGATAGAACTGTTCCATCTGCGCATGATTGACCAAGGGTTCATCCCATTCCATTTCAATGCCATCAATGACTTGCATGGTCGCTTTAGCATCACGTGGTTGTTCAATTTGGCTCATCGTTGCCATGCGCATCTCATAGCAGATCACCTGAATCGCCTGAGCTACATTCAGTACGCCGTAGTCCGTATTCACAGGAATAGTCAGATGATAATTGGCCATCGCCAGTTCTTCATTGGTCAGACCACGGTCTTCGCGGCCAAATAGAATCGCGACTTCCTGCTGATCTTGTACCACGGCGGTCATGGCTTTTTCAGCGGCAGGGCGCACATCTAACAGCGGCCAGGGAATAGTACGGCTGCGTGCGCTGGTGCCGAATACAATCTGGCAGTCTTTAATGGCATCTTCAAGGGTTTCGACAATCTCGATCTGCTCGATCAGGTCAGTTGCACCCGCGGCCAGCGCGTCAATATCCGGATGCGGATAGGTTTTCGGTGCCACCAGAACCAGCTTGGACAAGCCCATGGTTTTCATGGCACGTAAGGCACTGCCGATATTGGCAGGTAAAGTGGTATTGACCATGACAATACGCACATGGGAGAGATGTGCTGAAACAGCAGCATTGTCAATTTGACTCATGAGGATTCCAATTTTAAGGTGTTTTAAAGATCAGGATTTATGAATATTGCGGCTGGGATTCAGCCTGATACAGCTCCAGTGCATCATCCATGCTCATGCCCGCAGGCGGCGGAGGAATATCCACCGGCTTGGCCTGTTCATAGGACACGGCTTTGGCAGCTTTGGACTTGACCTGATACTCAATATGCAAGGCTTCTTTACCAAAATAATCACGCAATTTGGCTAGGAGCTCATCCAGTGGGGCGACTTTCCAGTTGAGACCCAGATGCAGTTCAGTCGTGGCATACGGGTAATCCAGATATAGAATCACCGGAATATGTGCCGACATATCGACATTGCAATAAGGAGTCAGAGTCTGCTGCAAGTCACGGCTCAAGCTCTTGCTGAAATGCTCGGCTGTGAGGGTAATCTTGATGCTATTGGCACGTTTCTGGCGAATTTCATTCAGGCTAAATGCTTTGGTGAGGCGTCCCATCGGACGGTCAAAGCCTTCACGCTCATAAATTTCACCTTCAATCACCACCACTTTATCGAGCTGGATAATCTCTTTAAAGCGGTTGAAGCGTTCGTGATTGGCTGAAATCTCAATCCGTGCCGTACCATCATCCAGGGTCATCATCATTCGGTTCGGAAAGTTGGCAATATCCACCACCAATCCTGCAAACACGGTGTTCACGCCACGGCGGGTCGGCGTCAGCTCATTGATCTGACTAGGCACAAAGGCTTTCAGTTCATTGCGATACACATCAATCGGGTGGCCGGTTAAATACAGGCCAAGCGTGTCTTTCTCACCTTTCAGGCGAACTTCATCCGCCCAAGGTTTGACTGGCTTAGATGGCTTGCGCTGAACTTCTTCAACTTCGCCAAACAGGTCCATGATGCCGGTTTCACGATTGGAACGTGCCTGTTCCGCAGCTTGAACCGCTTCAGGCAGTTGCGCCATCAGGTCGGCACGGTCAATTCCCAAGCAATCCAGTGCACCTGAACGAATCAGTGCTTCCAGAGTACGCTTATTGATTTTTTTTAGGTCAATACGATGACAGAAATCAAACAAGTCACGGAATGGACCTTCTTGCGCACGCGAGTCAATCACCGACTGCATCGCCGCTTCACCGACGCCTTTGATCGCCCCCAGACCATAGACAATGGTTTGCTCATCGATAGCATGGAATTGATACAGCGACATATTCACTGACGGTGGTAAAACTTCCAGATTATTCTTGCGACAGTCATCAATCAGGAATACCACGTTGTCGGTGTTCTGCATCTCCGAGGTCAATACCGCAGACAGGAATTCCGCCGGATAATGTGCTTTCAGCCATGCGGTCTGGTAGGCAACCAAAGCATAGGCAGCAGCATGCGATTTGTTAAAACCATAGCCGGCGAACTTTTCCATGTAGTCGAAGATATGGTTGGCCGTGGCTTCATCAATGTCTTTTTTCGATGCACCTTCAATAAAGATCTGGCGCTGTTTGACCATTTCTTCCGGTTTTTTCTTACCCATGGCACGACGTAACAAGTCCGCGCCACCAAGGGTATAGCCGGCACAGTACTGTGCAGCCTGCATTACCTGTTCCTGATACACCATAATCCCGTAGGTGGGTTCTAGCACGCCTTCAAGCAATGGATGCAGATATTCAAAATCGCCACCATGCATCCGGTGGATAAAGTCAGGAATCAGATCCATCGGGCCTGGACGGTACAGCGATACGAAAGCAATAATTTCTTCAAACTTGCTCGGGCGTGCCTCTTTCAGCATCTTCTTCATGCCCACGGATTCAAACTGGAATACCGCGGTGGTGTTGGCATTGGCAAAGACCAGATATGCGTCTTTATCTTCAAGCGGGATATAAGCAATATCTAAAGGTTTATCCGCTTTGATGCGTTTATTGATATTTTTAACCGCATCTTCAATCACCGTCAGGTTACGCAAACCCAAGAAGTCAAACTTCACCAGACCTGCAGATTCGACATCGTCTTTATCGAACTGTGCCACGCGTCCGGTACCATCGGCATCACACATGACCGCAGAGAAATCGGTAATTTTGGTTGGCGAGATCACCACACCACCGGCGTGTTTACCGGTGTTTCGGGTAATACCTTCCAGTTTCAGCGCCATTTCCCAGATTTCGGCTGCATCGTCATGGTCTGGATTGGATGGATTGGTGACGATATCTTTAAGCTGGGGTTCAGCTTCTAGTGACTCAAGCAGGCTTAGACCTAAAGGCTTGGTCGGAATCATTTTCGAGATACGATCCGCCAAGCCATAAGATTTACCCAAAACGCGGGCAACATCACGAATCGCACCTTTGGCCGCCATAGTGCCGAATGTTGCAATCTGGGAGACCGCATCACGGCCATAGGTACGTGCTACATAGTCAATCACGCGGTCACGGCCTGCGATACAGAAATCGACGTCGAAGTCGGGCATCGAAACACGTTCCGGGTTCAGGAAACGTTCGAACAGCAGTTCATAACGCAGCGGGTCAAGATCGGTAATTTTTAAGCTATAGGCGACCAATGAACCTGCACCCGAACCACGGCCCGGACCGACCGGAACGCCGTTACTTTTCGACCACTGAATGAAGTCCATCACGATCAGGAAGTAGCCCGGGAATCCCATCGAGTTAATGATGTTAATCTCGTATTCGATACGCTCATCATAAGGCTTGCGGATTTCTGGCCAGTCTTCATCACGTTGTTCAGGCGGATACAGGAAATTCAGGCGTTCTTCCAGACCTTCTTTGGACAAGTGTGCAAAGAAGGTATCAATGGTATGACCTTCAGGAATCGGATAATCAGGCAGGAAGTATTTGCCCAGTTGCAGCGTCACATTACAGCGTTTGGCAATGTGATAGGTGTTCTCAATCGCAGATGGAATATCCGAGAACAGCGCCGTCATTTCTTCAGCAGATTTGAAATATTGTTCAGGTGAATAGGTTTTAGGGCGGCGGTTGTCACCAAGCACATAACCATCTGCAATACATACCCGTGCTTCATGCGCTTCATAATCTTCACGGGTCATGAAATGCACATCATTATGTGCGACCACACCGATATTGTATTTTTTTGCCAGCTTAACGGCTTCCAGAATAAAGTTATCTTCATCCGGACGATTGGTACGGGTCAGGGCAAGATAAACACGATTACCAAATTTTTCGACCCATTCTTCTAGCAGCGGTTCCGCTTTTTGCGGATTTGAACTCATCAGCATTTTGCCGACATCGGAATGCATGCCGAGCAGGGCAATCATGTCCTCAGGCTGATTTAAAATCCATTGTTTTTGAACGCAGGGAATATCCAATTGCTGGCCACTGATAAAGCCTTCAGATACTAATTCAGTCAAATTACGCCAGCCGGTATTGGTCATGGCCAATAAGGTCATGCGATGTTCGGCATCATTCAGGCGAATTTCGGAACCCAGAATCGGCTTGATGCCTTTGCTCAGACATTTGCCATAGAACTTGACGGCAGCATGCAGGTTAGAAAGATCCGTGAGCGCAAGGGCAGGCATCTGTTCTTCTTCGGCAGCTTTGACCAAGTCAGGTATCCGTACGATGGATTCAGTAATCGAAAATTCTGTATGAATACCAAGATGAACAAAGTGCATAGATGAGTCCCTGCTAAAACCATTGAATAGTTTAACATGGGATTTATTGTTTCAGTTTGAAATTGAGGGGAAATGGCTAACTTTTAGGTCAAGTTTGAATTTGATTTTTTAAGCTGATTATTTAGTTAGTTGTTAGAAGATATTTTCTTTTACTTTTGACGGGACAAAAGTAACAAAACCCCTTTGTTGATCTGATGGCACTTCCATGTGCCACAGACCAACGGGTGACTTCCTGTCGCCGTGGCACGTATCAAATAGTTGCAGGACTTTACTTTGAAATAATGAGAAAGGGTTCATAAGTATTAAAAACAATAAAACCCTCTTTTTAGAGGGCTTTATTCATACATAAAAAAACTAGCTTAACGAAGTTGGGATAACCAGTCACCGAGGCTTTGTACAATCTGCACCAGAATCAACAATACGATCACCGTCATGATGACTACAGAGGTATCAAAACGCTGATAACCATAAGAAATCGCTAAGTCACCAATACCACCCGCACCGACAGCACCGGCCATTGCCGTTGCACCAATCAAACTGATGGTAGCAGTAGTCAAGTTTAGAATGAGTGAGCTACGCGCTTCCGGCAGAATAAACTTAAAGATAATCTGCATTGGCGTCGCGCCCATCGCTTGGGCAGATTCGATAATACCCTCATTCACTTCGAGTAAAGATGTTTCAATCAGGCGACCAATGTATGGACCGACATAAATGGTTAATGGAACAATCGCTGCCCATGTACCAATCGATGTGCCGACAATTAACTTGGTCAGTGGAATGACTGCGATTAGCAGGATAATAAACGGCAGCGAACGTAGCGCATTCACAATCGGATTGAGACCGTGATAAATCACACGATTCGGCAGAATTCCATTCGGACGTGTTACCAACAGGGTAATCGCCTGAATAAAGCCCCAGATACAGCCAAATAGCATCGCGAAGAACACCATATGAAAGGTTTCTTGCAGCGCTGTCACAAACTGATCTATCGACAGGGAGCTTTTCCAGAACGGCGCAGTGATCGTTGTCAGCCACTGTACAATTAAATCTCTCATGCCTGTACTCCCGCCTGATCGACTTGTACGCCGTGTTGTTCAAGGAATTTTATTGCTGCTTGAATTTCTTGTACATCACCCAGTAGCTGAATAAACATCTGGCCAATCACCGTGCCATTAATTTCGGTCATATTGGCAAACAGAATATTTAAACTGATATCAAACTGTTTAATCACCGCTTGAATCACGGTTTCCTGTGCCGAGCTACCAAGGAATTTCAGGCAATAAATACTGTTGTGATTCTGGTTTTCCAGATTATTCAGAATATTGACTGGTAAATGCTGCTGTAATACGGTCTGAATAAAATTCTTGGTCGTCGGGTGCTGGGGCTGACTGAATATTTGTAAGGTACTGCCGGTTTCAATCACATCACCTTTTTCCATCACGGCGACATAATCACACACGGTTTCAATTACATCCATTTCATGGGTAACCATAACAATGGTGATGCCTTGTTCTTCATTAATTTTTTTAAGTAGCTGTAGAACAGATTTGGTGGTTTGTGGATCAAGTGCAGAAGTCGCTTCATCACAGAGTAAAATTTTTGGATGATTGGCAAGGGCACGGGCAATACCAACACGCTGCTTTTGACCGCCAGACAATTCATCTGGAAAAGCATGACGTTTATGTTTCAGGTCAATAAAGTCTAATAATTCTTCGAGGCGCTTTTCCCGTTCTGCCTTGCTCCAGCCTAGGAGTTTCATGGGCATTTCGATATTGGCTGCCACGGTTTTGGTTTGCATTAAATTGAAATGCTGGAAAATCATGCCGATGCTGGCACGTTCTTGACGCAATGCTTTGGCATCCAGTGCGGTAAAATCTGTTCCGTTAATGATAATCCGGCCTGAGCTTGGGCGCTCAAGCAGGTTGATCAGACGGATGAGGGTGCTTTTACCGGCACCACTATAACCGATGATGCCAAAAATACTGCCGGTTGGAATCTGAAGATTAATCTGATTCAAGGCATGCAAGGTTTGACCCTTAAGCTCATACTGTTTTGAAATATCTTTAAATTCAATCATAGTGTCAAAAACTGCATCACGGATAAAAAAACAGGCAAGAAATCGTCCTTGCCTGTTCTAAAAGTCTATTATAGTACTATTTTGATTCAGTTAAATACGTCACAGGTTTGTTTACCGCAACTTTAGTACCACCAAAATGCTCATCAACATATGCTTTTACTGCTGGCGTATGATACAACGCACCTACTTTTTGCAGAACTGGATCATTTTGACGATCTGCTGCAACCGCTAATACGTTGACGTTCATTTTTGTGCTTTGATCAATCGGCTCATAGTAAATCGCATCTTTTAATACGTTTAAACCACCTTCCATTGCCAAGGTATTGCCCAGCACAATCGCATCAACTTCGTCTTTTACGCGTACTGCAGTCGCCATTTGAATTGGCTTAATCACGATTTGTTTTGCATTTTCGGTCACATCAGAAGTTGTGCCTTTGACATTGTCAAAACCAGCTTTTAATTTAACCAGACCTGCTGATTGTAAAAGTAATAATGCACGCGATTCGTTTGCGCCGTCATTCGGAATGGCAATGGTCGCACCAGTTTTAAACTCGTTTAAAGATTTGACTTTGCTTGAGTAAATACCCATCGGCTCTAAATAAGTGGTAGATAGAGGTGCAATTTTGGCTGTGTTAGCATCGTTGTAAGCAACCATATAGGCATAAGACTGGAATGCATTTACATCAATTTCTTTGTTGGCTACTGCCGTGTTCATTGACACGTAGTCAGTGAAATTTTTCACATCAAGTTTGATGCCGGCTGCTTTGGTTTCAGGCAATGTCGCGATATAACGCCATACGTCTGCATCTGAACCGGTCGAAGCCATAGTTACAGTCTGAAGACCATTTGCATCTTTGCTTTGCGCTGCATCAGTGGCAGGCGCTTCCTGTTTACCACACCCAGTTAAAGTCAATACAGAGGCACTCAAGATAACGCCAAGTAACTTTTTCATGAAATTGTCCTAATTCTATTCTTGCCTAGAGTATAAGCATTTTTAAATCGTGTTAAATAAGAGTTTTATTACGATCTAAGTAGATAGCTTGATCATGGTTGAAGAAAGCTTGAAGTCGAAAGCTGCAAGCGTGCAACAACAATTCTGGTGAACTTGATCAAGTCAGAGGCAGCCCAAATCTGATGTATTTAATCTATTTGGAGAGAGAAAATAGATATTTTATAAGTACATGGCAAGGTTTGAGTGCTCTGAAGTTGCGGATATCATAGCAATAAATCTATATTCGATATACTGGATAAAAAAGCCTTGCTTATCTCTTTAGTCGAATATAAAAAAAGATCTTTTAAACAAAATGTTAATTAAAACAATATATTATTTATATTGAAAATATAGTTTTAATGGATGTGTTTAAATAGTGATCTTTATAAGATTTTGTAAGATAGAAATATAAAAAATGCATATAGATAAATATAAAAAAATATCTGATTTTTTGGGAAATGAAGAAAATTCGATCATTAACGAGATAAATCTTTCCTTTATATTAACTAAGCGAGTCAGTATCTGATCTTGGTTTCCTCAGGTCATGATACTGCAAGCTTGTTTTAACAAAAGGGAATATACAGATAATCCGAACGCTGTTTTTCATAGAGTACGTGTCTACACAAGATATGATCGGCAGGTACAAGTGGATGGTCAAACTCTCTTACTTTTTCTAAGCCAATGTTTTGCATGACACGTTCTGAGGGCGTGTTGATGCAGGCAGTAAAAGAAATGACTTTCTCTAGGCGCAGGGTTCTAAAGGCATATTTTAGTACTGCTTTGGCTCCTTCAGTAGCATAGCCTTGGTTCCAATATTGCGGTAGCAAGCGCCAGCCAATTTCAGGTGCATCGGCAATTTCAAATTCAGATGGATGCACGTGTAAGCCAATAAAACCGATGAATTCGCCTGTAGCTTTGAGTTCTACGGCAAAGAGTCCCCATCCACGTGTTTCTATGGCAGTACGAATACGTTCAAGAAATGCAGTTGCTTCACTCGCATCGATTTTTTTAGGGAAGTAGCGCATGACCTCGTCATCTGCACACATTTGGATAAATGGCGCAGTGTCGGAGTCTTGCCATTGGCGCAGGATCAGGCGAGGGGTTTGAAGGTGAATAGTCATTAGGTATCTTAATTTGGTTACGATTTTTTAGTTTCGTTTAGGGATTTGCTCTTTAAACTCATTAAACTGTTTCGTTTTATAGTCCAAAGATATTATATCCTCGACTACGTCTAAAAATGTTTTTACCATTTCCTCTTCAGGTCTAAAGCCTCTATGGTTAGAAGCATTTCCACCCTCAATAATCGTATTTAATATTTCATATTGTGTCTTACTAATATGTTTGTCATCCAACATTTTTTTTAGTTTTGTTTCAAACCCACCTTTATCGCCTACCTTTTTTACTAAGTATCTATCTACTAGAGTTCGAATTCCCGAAAGAGCTAAAATAAATAATCCTTGTTCATAAGCTTGAACGATTTCAAAGAAGAGCAACATATCATCTTTAGGTAGATTGAAAGACCATTTTTTCTCTAGCAATAAGGAGCTATTGAATCTAGGAAAGCTCATACTCTTTACATGGTAAGAATCAGATTTACCTGAAGTTTCCAAATCAGATTTAATCGAAGTGACTTTTTGTTTAAGATCCAAATCGATCTCTTTTATATGAAATGAATCTATATGTAAGGAGGGTGCATTGCATTTTTGGCATTGGGTAAATTGATAAGCATCGATGCTATAAGTCCATATAGATTTCGCTTGATTATTAGTTATATTTTTTGAAAAGCCTTCAATAGCTCTCGGATAGATTTTCAAATTTAATCTATTTTGTGGAGTATCGTGCTTACATTCCCAGCAGTATTTCCAAATATGCATATATTTAACATCTTATTTTAGTGATGTGCAAAAGAGTAAATTATTTATAGGCGTATGAATAGTTCTGTGGATTGTATAAGCAAATAAAAAAACCCCGAAAGAATCGGGGTTTTTATACTTAAATAAAATTAAGCATTTTCACGCGCAATCGCACGGTAACCAATGTCTTTACGATATTGAACGCCGTCGAACGTTACTTTTTGGCAAAGTTCTAAAGCTTTTGCTTGTGCTTCACCAATGGTATTACCCAGTGCAGTCACGCAAAGTACACGACCACCAGCAGTGACGATATCGCCATTTTCATTGGCTTTAGTACCTGCATGGAACACTTTCGCATCAGTCATTTCAGTGTCTAAGCCTGAAATCACATCACCATTGCTTGAAGTTTCTGGGTAGCCTTTTGACGCTAAAACGATACCAACAGTCTTGCGCTCATCCCATTCAGCTTCAGCAGGTAAGTTACCTGCGATACCAGCTTCAACGAGATCCACCAAAGATGATTTTAAACGCATCATGATCGGTTGAGTTTCAGGGTCACCAAAACGACAGTTAAACTCGATTACTTTTGGTTGACCTTTGTCGTCAATCATCAAGCCAGCGTATAAGAAACCAGTGTAAACGTGACCGTCTTTTTTCATACCTTCAACGGTAGGACGCATCACTTCATTCATGGTTTTTTCAAACACATCAGCAGTCACAACAGGTGCAGGAGAGTAAGCACCCATACCGCCGGTGTTCGGACCTTGGTCGCCTTCAAAAATACGCTTATGGTCTTGCGATGTTGCCATTGGCAAGATGTTGTCGCCATCAATCATACAAATGAAAGATGCTTCTTCACCCGCAAGGAATTCTTCGATCACAACGCGAGAACCTGCATCGCCAAACTTGTTACCTGCAAGCATGTCATCAATTGCTGCAAATGCTTCTTGATTGGTCATGGCAACGATTACGCCTTTACCTGCAGCAAGACCATCAGCCTTGATCACGATTGGCGCACCATTTTTCTCAACAAATGCTTTCGCAGCATCTACTTCAGTAAATACGTCATAGAAAGCCGTTGGAATGTTATGGCGTTTAAGGAAGTGTTTAGCGAATGCTTTAGAGCCTTCAAGCTGCGCAGCAAATTGAGTTGGACCCCAAATTTTAACGCCAGCTTCACGGCATGCATCTACAACACCATTTACAAGTGGTGCTTCAGGACCAACAACCACTAAATCAACCGCATTGCTTTTTGCAAAGTCGATAATCGCAGCATTGTCTAAAATATTTAAGGCAACATTTTCGCATTTATTTTCTGTTGCAGTACCTGCATTACCCGGTGCTACAAATACTTTTGCGACTTTATCATCTTGCGCGATTTTCCATGCAAGTGCATGTTCACGACCACCATTACCCAAAACTAAAATATTCATTAAAAAAAATCCTTCTGAAATAGAATCCCCCTAAATCCCCCTTTGATAAAAGGGGGACTCCCTTCGCTCTACTATGATATAGAAAACCCTCCTTTATTAAGGAGGGCTAGGGAGGATTTAAAATTAATTAGTGACGGAAGTGACGCATACCAGTGAACACCATTGCAATACCAGCTTCGTCAGCCGCAGCAATCGTTTCTTCATCACGCATAGAACCACCCGGTTGGATAATGCATTTGATACCCGCTTTCGCAGCGTTATCAATACCATCACGGAATGGGAAGAATGCGTCAGATGCCATTACCGCACCTTCAACTACTAAGCCAGCATGTTCAGCTTTGATTGCAGCAATACGAGCTGAGTTTACACGGCTCATTTGGCCAGCGCCGACACCAATGGTTTGACGGTTTTTAGCATACACAATCGCGTTAGATTTTACGTATTTCGCTACTTTCCAAGCGAAGATCATGTCATCGATTTCTTGTTCAGTCGGCGCACGTTTGGTGACTACTTTAAGATCATCTTTAGTGATCATGCCCAAGTCTTGATCTTGAACTAACAAACCACCGTTTACGCGTTTGTAGTCAAGTTGCGATTGACGCGCATCGATTGCTGGAAGTTCGCCACATACAAGTACGCGTACGTTTTTCTTCGCGCCTGTTACTTCAAGAACGCCTTCAGCAACGCTCGGTGCAATGATCACTTCAACGAATTGACGATCTACAATCGCTTGTGCAGTTGCAACGTCTAATTCACGGTTGAATGCAATGATGCCACCGAAAGCAGATTCAGGATCTGTTGCATACGCAAGATCATAAGCTGCTTGAATACCGTCTAAAGATACTGCAACGCCACATGGGTTAGCGTGTTTAACGATCACACAAGCAGGCTTCGCAAATGATTTCACACATTCAAGTGCTGCATCAGTATCTGCGATGTTGTTATAAGAGAGTTCTTTACCTTGAAGCTGTTTCGCTGTTGAAACAGAAGCTTCAGTCGCTGTGTCTTCTACATAGAATGCAGCAGCTTGATGTGGGTTCTCACCGTAACGAAGGTCTTGAACTTTGTTTAATTGGGTATTGAAAGTACGTGCAAATTTGTCTGCTTGACCTTCTTCTTTACCTACGCGAGCGCCTAAGTAAGAAGCGATCATGCCGTCATATTGAGCAGTATGTTCAAATGCTTTCACCGCTAGGTCGAAACGAGTTGCATGAGATAAAGCACCCTCAGCTTTAAGCTCGGCAACTACAGTTGCATAGTCAGATGCATTTACGATGATACCTACAGATGCATGGTTTTTTGCCGCAGCACGAACCATGGTAGGACCACCGATGTCGATGTTTTCGATGGCATCAGCAAGTGAACAGTTTGGTTTTGCTACTGTTGCAGCAAATGGATAAAGGTTTACAACGACTAAATCAATAGCATCAATGTTGTGTTCAGCCATCACAGCTTCGTCTAGACCACGACGAGCCAGGATACCTCCATGAATTTTCGGATGTAGTGTTTTTACACGGCCGTCCATCATCTCTGGAAAACCTGTATGCTCCGAAACTTCAACTACAGCCACATTATTGTCTTTCAACAATTTGTAGGTACCACCTGTAGATAAAATTTCTACCCCTAGAGCAGCAAGTTCTTGTGCAAATTCAACAATACCAGTCTTGTCAGACACAGAGATTAAAGCGCGTTTAATAGTCATGATCTTCGTCACAGTTTTCAAGGAACAGAATAAAACAAAATCAGCAATTTACAGGTTAAAAAAAATGCCTGCGGAAGCCGCAAGCATTTTATCATTTATTCACTCATTAAACCGTGAGCTTTTAACTTTTTACGTAAAGTACCACGGTTGAGTCCGAGAATCTCGGCAGCACGTGTTTGGTTACCACGTGTATATTCTAGAACTACAGATAGAAGAGGTTTCTCCATTTCTGCTAGCACCATGTCGTATACCTGAGATGGTTGCTCGCCCTGCAGTTGTGCAAAATAGTGGCGAACTGCGCGATCTACGTGGATACGTAAAGCAACATCAGATTGTGCAGTAAAAATAGGAGATTTGCTATTCATGCGAATTAATCCGAAAAACAAATATCACTTGGGTAAAGTGATATATAAAAGTGGTCTAGAAATTGAAATGAACTCCATTTTAGATCCTAAAACGGAAGTTCTAAAACTTAGTCATTACATTGAGCCTGTAGCTTGACACATCTCTGCGATTTGGTCGAAAAATAAGCGTAACAATAGTTAAAGTTTTGTTACTGACCAAAATCAAAACAAAAAAATCTGCACGATACGCAATAAATTTTATAGCGCATTAGGCAAGACTGTATTTGTTGTGAAAAAGTCGCGAGGAGTTGCAGCACATAGCTTTCGTGGCGCGTATCATACCATTGTCTAAGCAAAAGTGAGCAAGAAAACTGCATTTTTTTTAACTTTTTTTAATTTTTTAATGCTTTCTCAGCAGATTAGGGGCGAATTATTTCCAAAGTATAGCGATCAAAGCTTTTGCGATCGACTGGAAGCTTAAATTTGAATTTAAACGGGCTGTTTTTTGGGATGCGCTGAATATTGACCAGACTTTCAATCAGGTACTCTTCGGAGGACAGGTTATAAGTTGCAATCACTTCACCGCGATGTTCCAGATTGATTCTTAAAATCGGTAAGGCTAGGCTACGGTCATGAAAGTTGATCAACTCACCGCTAAACTCAGCTTCATTATTACCGGTTGCCTTGATTTTGACTTTATTGGCCTGAATCAGCGTGTAGTATTTTTCCAGATTTGAACAATTAAATACTTCACATGCGCTGTTAAAAGCCAGACTCATGACGTGACTGTTTTTGATGTATTGTGGATTGAACCAGAAGAATTGAAACAGCAATAGGCTGAATAGTGACAGATTGAGTAAACTCCAGCCTATATAATACATTGGCCCGCGTTTAGTCTGCTTTTCTGCCTGATCTTCCCAGTTCATGCTCGGCAGGACTGAAATCGGCTCGGTACTGAAATAATTCAGGTTATTTAAATAAGTTTCCAGGTCAATATTGGAATGTTCAACTTTTTGATCAAAAATCTGTAGCAGGCTATGACGATGCTGCTGATCCGTGTGATAAACACCTGGTCTATTTTGAGCATCAGTTTTGCTGAATTCGCTGGAGTTCGACTGAGCCTGAGACATTGGGGCGGTGACCGAATTCCGGGTTTCGGTCACCAAATGCGATAAGGCATTAAACGAAGTAGTACATTTGGGACAGCAAACCATACCCTGCGCAACGGTGAGTTGAGCAACTGTGACCTTATAGGTGGTGGAACAGGTAGGGCAATGGGTTCTTTTGTCACTCATGGATTATTTATAGGCTCATTCGTTCTTATGGCGTTTACCCGAGATACGGCACCAGTGCTCATCTCGTTTTTCTACCTCTAATATATCAAAATAATTTGAGTAAATGCTAGTAACATCAGCAACTTGCTCTTCGATAACTCCAGCAAGTGCGAACTGTCCCTCAGATTTAATTAAAGTAGCGAACTCAGGAGCCAGCATCATCAGTGGTGCTGCCAGAATATTGGCAACAAATACGTCAGCTTTGGTATTGCCGAGTTCATCTCTAAATTCTTCTGGCAGTCCGACATAAAGCTTGTCCAGTACGCCATTCAGTTCAGCGTTTTGCTGGGTGGCCAGTACAGCTTGTGGATCGATATCCGTGGCATATGCTTTTTTCGCACCTAATAAGAGTGCAGCTACCGCGAGAATGCCTGAGCCACAGCCATAATCGATGACAATTTTATCTTTCACATCAATCTTGCCGAGCCATTGTAAGCACAGGAAAGTTGAAGCATGGTTGCCTGTTCCGAAAGCCAGACCTGGATCAAGCTTGATGTTTACCGCATCGGCATCAGGTGCTTCCATCCACTCCGGTACGATCCAGTATTTATCAGCAATCTGAATAGGCTCATAGGCATCCATCCAGGTACGTTCCCAAGCCTGATCTTCAATCAACTCATGACGGATCGGAGCATCTGGCATTTGTGCACGAATAAAGGTTTCTAGTGCGGTAACATCAATTTCTTCGCCTTCTTCCTGCGCATAAATACCAGTCACAATCACTTTATTCCAGAGTGGTGTTTCACCTGGAAGTGGTTCCAGCAAATCCTGGTTTTCAGCATCATCCAGAGTCACACTCACTGCGCCTAGCGAGCTGAGTAATGTCTCAGTAAAATCAACCTGAGCCTGTTCAACCGTAATATGAATTTGTAACCACTTCACAGAAATAACCTTTATACATTTTTCAAAAAGCTATTGTAACGGAAGTTCAGACTCAGCGCTGCTATCTTCTTGATCCATTCCCAAAATAAAAAGGATGCCTGAGGCATCCTTTAAATATCTTCAGATGTTGTCTAATCCAGATTTGTTAGGGGTGTTTGCGCCGGGAGTGGTGCAAGCCGATTCAACAAGCTGCCAAAAATTGCAGCAAAAATATACATAAAAATAGAATAAACCGCAGCCGGCATTGCCACAGCAGCACTGCCAATCACGGTCAGGGCAATAGTCATGGCGAGGGTACTGTTATGAATGCCAATCTCAAATGCGCTGGCACGGGCTTGAGCGCTATTAATATTCAGTAGTCGCGGAATCAGATAACCAATACTCAGGCTCAGGATGCAGAACAAGGCAGTCGCCAGACCCACCTGGGTCAAGTATTCACCGATATTGCTGCGCTCTTTGATGAGTGTGGCAATAATAATCAGCACCAAAAAGCCAATCGAAAAAATCCGCAGCGGCCGATTCAGTTTTGCTGTCACGCCTGGTGCATAGCGCCGAATCAACATGCCAATTCCCACCGGAATCAGGATGATCGCAAAGACTTGCAGAATCTTGCCGAATTGCAGGCTAACTTGCTGGCTATCCTGCATAAAATGCATGATCGAAAAATTAATAATTAAAGGTAAGGTAATCGCTGCGATGACTGAGTTGATAGCAGTCAAAGTGATATTGAGGGCTAAGTCACCTTTAAACAGATAGCTAAACAGGTTGGCTGTTGCACCCCCGGGCGAAGCCGCCAAGAGCATCAACCCGACTGAGAGTAATGGGGTTAAAGCGAATAGCTTGCAGAGTAAAAAGGCAATGCCAACCAGAATAACCAGTTGACAGAACAATGCTATAAATACGGCTTTAGGGTGGCGAGTGACACGGCTAAAGTCCCGAGGCGTTAGTTCAAGGCCAAGCCCCATCATGATGATTGCAAGTGCCAGTGGCAGTAATATCGTTATAAGGCCAGAATCCATCTGTATGCTCCTTGTCGAAAATTGTTTTAATATTTCTGATTTTCTTTGGAAAAGCATACAGCCTTATAGCAGAATCAGCCAAATAAATTACAAATCTGATAAACGACTTTTATTGCTATACACCACTTGCTGGCGACTAATCAGCACACCGAAAATAGTGGCGAAACTGTACATGAAAATTGTATAAATGCCTGCAGGAATAGCCATCGTGACATTATTTAAGACCGATATCGCAATCGTCAGCGCAATGGCAGTGTTATGAATGCCAATTTCAAAGGTACAAGCGCGTGCCATTTTCTCTGGAATACCCATGAGTAAAGGAATGCAATAGCCAATAAACAGGCTGGAAAAACATAAAATCGCAGTTGCTGCACCAATATTGGCAAAGTATTCGACCAAATTCGAACGTTCTCTGAAAATGGCGAATATCAATAGGATGGTTAGAAAACCGATAGAGAGTAAGCGCATGGGCCTGCTGACAGTAATTGACAGGTTTGGAAATTTGGCCCGAAGCAGCATACCCATGATCACGGGAATCAAGGTAATTAAAAAGACCTGCATAATCTTTTCAACTGGAAAAGTCACGTTTGAGCCATGACTCATAAAGTAGTGTAAGGACAGATTGATAATAAAGGGCAGGGTAAAAATAGAGATGATGGTATTAATGGCGGTTAGAGTAATATTCAGTGCCACATCACCTTTATATATGTAGCTAAATAGGTTCGCGGTTGGGCCACCAGGTGAGGCGGCTAGCAACATCAGACCTACAGCAAGCAAAGCGGGCAAGTCCAAAATCAGACAAATAAAAAAAGCAACGCTGGGTAATAGGACTAACTGCGCAAATAAAGTAATAAAAATGACTTTAGGATAGCGACTTAAGCGCAGGAAATCTTTGATAGTGAGTTCTAGCCCCAGCCCCATCATCATAATTGCCAATGTAATTGGCAAAAAAACGCTAAAAAACCCCGAATCCATGAATTTGCCTTTTTATTATACATTTATAGGTATATTTCTAGTTTAGCCTAGATGAATAAATAAGCAATAAAAAACGGGCAAAATGCAGTCACTTTGCCCGTCAAAGCTTTTACTTGAAATCTAGACTATTTAGATATATATCGGCTACATACCTGGCTGGCCTTGCATTGGTGAATCAGGCTGTGCTGGCTGGTTCATCTGATGCTGCATAGGCTGGTTTTGCATATGTGGCTGCATCGGTTGGCTTTGCATCTGAGATTGTCCCTGAGGGCGTGGTGGCATAAAGCTTAATGCACATTTACCTTTGACTTCGGCACCATTGATGGTGGCAGTAGTCGCACCACTGTTGCCGCTACAGGTACTCATGAGTTCGGCTTCATCGCCTTTGATTGAAGCATTTTTGGATGAAGCGAAAAACTGCGGCTCACAGGTACCATTCCAGATAATGCCGCGATAGGCAAAACTGACTTGTGCACCTTGGGATTTGCCTTTACAAACCTGTTGGTACTTTTGTGCATTATAAATGGTTTCGACCTTATCATTCGCTGATGCAGCAAATGGCGCAAAACATAAACCACATAGAACGGTTGAGAGGAAAATATTCTTATTCATCTTTTATACCTTTGTTTGTAATGTAACCAACATATAGATTAAAAAATGCGCGAGATTAAACAATGCAAATCGAGTAAATTTCTCAGCTTATATGTTTAATTTATATAGTTCCTCTGCAAAGTTAAATTACAGTGCTTTATTGTTATGCGAGTTAAGTGCGATTTATCTCAGGATAAATTCAACTGAATTTGTCTACTTTAGAGTGAAATTTGCTATAATGCTCAGCTATTCTTTTTTATCTCTCAATTACCACTATGCATTATCCTAAAGTATACGATGTCATTGTTATCGGTGGCGGTCACGCCGGTACGGAAGCGGCTCTGGCTGCAGCGCGTATGGGTCGACAGACTTTACTCTTAACTCATAACATTGAGACTTTAGGGCAGATGAGCTGTAACCCGGCCATCGGTGGTATTGGTAAATCGCATTTGGTGCGTGAAATTGATGCCTTGGGCGGTGCGATGGCACTGGCTGCCGATAAAGGCGGTATTCAATTCCGTATTTTGAACTCGCGTAAAGGTGCTGCAGTACGTGCAACACGTGCGCAGGCGGACCGTGTACGTTATAAAGCGGCTATTCGCGAAACATTAGAAAACCAAGCAAACCTTGATATTTTTCAGCAAGCCGCAGATGACCTGATTGTTGAAGGCGATACCGTTAAAGGTGTGGTTACCCAAATGGGTATCCGTTTTGATGCGAAAACTGTGGTGCTGACAGCAGGTACATTCTTAGGTGGTGTCATCCACGTTGGTCTGGAGAAATCTAGCGGTGGTCGTGCTGGTGATCCGCCATCTATTTCACTTGCACATCGTTTGCGTGAATTAAACTTGCCAGTAGGTCGTTTAAAAACAGGTACACCACCACGTATTGACGCGCGTTCAGTGGATTTCTCTGTGATGACACCACAGCCGGGTGATTTCCCATCTCCGACCATGTCATTCATGGGGGATGTGTCTATGCATCCTGAGCAGGTAAATTGCTATATCACGCATACCAATGAACGCACGCATGAAATCATTCGTGGCGGTTTAGACCGTTCACCGATGTACACGGGTGTGATCGAAGGTGTTGGACCACGTTATTGCCCATCGATTGAAGATAAGATTCACCGTTTTGCCGATAAAGATTCTCACCAAGTCTTCTTGGAGCCTGAAGGCTTGGATACACATGAGCTTTATCCAAATGGTATTTCGACTTCTTTACCGTTCGACGTTCAGTTTGAACTGGTTCGCTCGATCCGTGGTATGGAAAATGCGCACATTCTTCGTCCGGGCTATGCCATTGAATACGATTATTTCAACCCACAAGCGTTGAAATTTACCCTTGAAACCAAAGCAATTAATAACTTGTATTTCGCCGGTCAAATTAACGGCACAACCGGTTATGAAGAAGCGGGTGCGCAGGGTTTGCTTGCAGGCTTGAACGCTGCACGCCGTGCTTGGGATCAGGAGCAATGGACGCCAAAACGTGATGAAGCATACATGGGTGTTCTGGTCGATGATCTGATCACATTAGGTACCAAAGAACCATACCGTATGTTCACCTCACGTGCCGAATACCGTTTGATGCTGCGTGAAGATAACGCAGATCAGCGTTTAACAGCCATTGGTCGTGAAATGGGTCTGGTGGATGACGCGCGTTGGGCAGTGTACTGTGAGAAAATGGAAGCAGTGGAAAAAGAAACAGGTCGTTTGCAACACTTGTGGGCCGCACCAAATAACCCAATGGGTAAGAAATTCGTTGAGATGACCGGTGCAGACCTGTCTAAAGAATGTTCGGCGATTGATTTGTTGAAACGTCCAAACATTTCATTTGCTCAAATTGCAGAGTTAACCAATTCTGAAGTATCACCATTTGTCGGTGAGCAAATTGAAATTGCAGTGAAATATGCGGGTTATATTAATCGTCAGCATGAAGACGTCGCACAAATGAAACGTCTTGAAGAAACCCGTATTCCTGCGGATTTCGATTATGACATCGTGTCAGGTCTGTCCCGTGAAATTACCCTGAAACTGAAAGATGTTCGTCCTGAAACATTGGCGCAAGCCAGTCGTATTCCAGGTGTAACCCCTGCAGCAGTTCAACTGGTGATGATTACAATTCGTAAGAATGCACAAGCAAAGAAATCTGCTTAAGATTTTGCGCTAAAAAAGCCCGCATTAAGCGGGCTTTTTATCGGCTTGTAGTTTTGTATAAGTTTTGACTATCGTTGAATTAAAAATAACTACTATTAAATTAAGTTATTGATAAATATATATAATAAATATTATTAAGATGTATTAAGTCTATAAATACAATCTTTTAGGTCTAATTTAGATGATATTTACACATGCTGATGTGCTTAAACCCGACTATTGTCGTGCTATTTCTCTATTAAGATTAGGTTAAGAATAATGCAACGGATCGTCAGACTATTAAACGGTTTGTGAATTATTGATGGAGATCAGTCATGGCACAGTCATACAGCGAAAAAGCCCAAAAAATATTAACGATATTCTTATGTTTCTGGGTCGCATTTTTTGAAGGTTTTGACCTTCAAGCTCCCGGGATTGCGGCGAAAGGAATTGCAGCAAGCTTTGGTTTAGATCAAATCCAAATGGGCTATGTATTTAGTCTGGGTGTCTTTGGAATGCTGTTTGGCGCATTCTTTGGTGGACGTATTGCAGATTATCTAGGACAAAAGAAAGTCCTGATGCTTTCTGTGACTATTTTTGGTCTGTTCATGTCGTTGACTGCAATTGCGCCAAGCATCGAAGTTTTATATGCAGCGCGTTTCTTTACTGGTTTGGGTTTAGGTGCGGCAATGCCAACCATGATTTCAGTCGTCGGTGATGAAGCCACCGAAGCCAACCGTGGCAAGCTAAATAGTCTGATGTATTGTGGTTTGCCGGTAGGGACGATCTTTGTTGCTGGTCTGGCTATGCTGCTTCCGGAGATTCAATGGCAAACCTTATTCCTGATTGGGGGATTAACGCCTTTAGCACTGATTCCATTGATGGCGTTTATTCTTAAAGATAAGCCTAAAGTGAATGCGGAGGTACAAGTCTCTGGCGAAGCTGTGCCGGGCATGGCTGAAGTTTTGTTCAAGCAGCGCCAGTATAAAAATACAGTACCTCTTTGGGTTGGTTTCTTTTTTACCTTGATGATTAATTATATTTTGATTAGCTGGTTGCCAAATTTACTTATGGAACAAGGTTTGCAGAAACAACAGGCATTTTTGGTGATGTTGGTGTTCCAGGTGGGCGCTGTCATTGGAACCCTAAGCCTGGGTTATTTACTGGACCGTTTAAAGCTCTGGCAAATGGCGACTATCATTTATAGTGGCTTGTTTGTTGCCTTGGTATTGCTATTCACCACAACTTCTATTCCGTTATTAATTTTGGCGGGAGTCATGGGGGGTATTTTCTCTACAGGTGGCCAATCTATTCTGTATGGGATCTCACCAATTTTTTATTCAGGCGCAGGTAAAGTCACCGGTGTGGGTAGTGCGATCTCTCTAGGACGTTTAGGGGCGATGACTGGACCATTATTAACTGGAAAAATTCTGGCATTAGGTTTGGGAACGACGGGCATTCTTGTGGCAAGTTTGCCCGCAGTGGTCGTATGTATCGGCAGTAGCTGTCACCGCACTATCACGTTATAAGGCTGCTCATAAGTAATTGATCATTGATATCTGTCAATACAAAAAGGGAATCTGAAGATTCCTTTTTTTATCGTCGAGGTTTTTAATTGAATAAAGTCAGTCCATAAAATTTGCTAAAATATACGGATAGTAAACAGATTGATTTTTATATGGCTTATCAACTTATTCCACTCTCGATTCAGGCCACTGATAATATTGCCTGTCCACATTGTCAGCACAACGTGATTGATTGGGCAGAAGAGCAGTATGTGCAACCTTGTGAACATACCCTGTTTATTGCCATGGATATTGGCTTTGAATATATGACGGATGAATTCGAGCACAGCATGCCGCGTTCTGTAGATGATCTGCATGCCAATGATGATCAGGTGAATATGCTGGATGAAATCACCCAAGCGACTTATTCAAATTATCTGATATATAAGTCTGATCTGGGCATAGATGGGTATTTCCGCTATGTGGGTTTTACTGCATAAATCATCATCAATAAAAAAGCGCCAATCGGCGCTTTTTTATATGGAAAGATTAACTTTCTATTTCTTCTTCGATTTCATCATCCGTAGTATCCATGCCAAGTTCTTTAAGCTTGCGCGTTAAAGTATTGCGACCCCAACCTAAAAGTTCTGCGGCATGACGTTTACGGCCACGGGTTTGTTGCAAGGCTGCATTAATCAAGGTGCGTTCAAACATCGGCGTCGCAACATCCAGAAGTTTCATTTCACCATTTTTGAGTTTCTGCATCGCCCATTGACCCAGCAATTCATCCCAGTGATGCGGTGCGATCTGGTTCAGCGTTGGAATTGGCGCACCCGGATCCTGCTGATGAATTGGAATCTGTTTCAGCTCAGGTGGCAAGTCTTCAGGATAGACTTCACGACCTGTGATCATGACAGTCAGCCAGCGACAGGTATTTTCAAGTTGACGCACATTACCTTGCCATGGCAATTTCTGCATATATTCTTGGGTTTCAGGACGTAATATCTTTGGATTGACCCCAAGTTCTTTACCGGCACGTGCCAGAAAATGCTGCGCCAGCATCGGAATATCTTCACTGCGATGTGCCAGTTTTGGAATATGAATACGAATTACATTCAGGCGGTGATATAAGTCTTCACGGAAACGACCATCATGGACCAGTTTTTCCAAATCCTGATGTGTTGCAGCCACGATACGCACATCGACCTTAACCGGAATATGACCGCCAACTCGGTAGAACTCTCCATCGGCTAGGACACGCAATAAACGGGTCTGGGTCTCAAATGGCATATCGCCAATTTCATCTAAAAACAGCGTACCGCCATTTGCCTGTTCAAAACGACCTTGGCGCTGGGTATTAGCACCGGTAAATGCACCTTTCTCATGGCCGAAAAGTTCAGTTTCGATCAGGTCTTTTGGAATCGCCGCCATATTGAGGGCAATAAAAGGTTTTGAGCTGCGTGGTGAATGACGATGCAGGGCATGCGCTACCAGTTCTTTACCTGTACCAGACTCACCATTAATCAACACGGTAATATGCGATTGTGATAAACGGCCAATGGCACGAAACACTTCCTGCATGGCAGGCGATTCACCAATAATTTCGGTAGATTGAATTGGTGGAGCCGCTTTTGCTGATTCTTGTTGCTGTAGCTTGGTGATATGTAAAATTGCACGATTTACCAGCGCCAGTGCTTCATCAATATCAAAAGGCTTAGGCAGATATTCAAAAGCACCAGTTTGATAGCTAGAAACAGCCGATTCTAAGTCTGAATGCGCCGTCATAATAATGACAGGTAGGTCAGGATAACTGTGTTTAACCTTGCCCAGGAAGGTAAGTCCATCAATACCCGGCATGCGGATATCGGTCAAAATCACATCGGGTGCTTCCAGACTCAGTTGGTCTAGTGCAGATTGTGCTTCTTCAAAACTGGTCACATCCAGACCTTCCTCTTTAAAGGTCTTTTCCAGTACCCAGCGCATGGCGCGATCGTCATCAATCACCCATATTTTATTTCGCGACATGATTCGACTCCCAAGGTAAATATAAGCTAAAGACGGTTTTTCCAGCCACGGACTGACACTCGATCATGCCGTTGTGCTGATGAATAATATTTTGAGCAATACTGAGGCCCAGTCCGGTCCCTTTGGCGCGGCTGGTGACCAGCGGATAAAACACCGATTCGATAATCTCTTCCGGCACACCTGGACCGTTGTCTTCAATATCAATCCTTACTACAGAGCGGTGAATCACCCCGTTAATGGTAAAGAGACGCTGAATCCGGGTTCTTAAAATCAGTTCCGGTTGATGTTCGACAAAGAACTCCTTGTTCTCGGTCATGGCCTGTACGGCATTGGCGCAAATATTCAAAATGACCTGAATCAATTGGTCGCGGTCTGCCAGAACTTCCGGTAAGGACAGGTCGTAATCCCGGGTAATCTTGATTTTCTTTTTGGTCTGATTGGCAATCAGTGAACGCACCCGTTCCAGAGGTTCATGCACATTGACCAGTTCATAGCTCGGAAGCTGGCGTGAACCGAGCATGGTATCGGCCAGATTTCTGAGTCGATCCACTTCGCTAATAATAATGTCGGTAAATTCTTTGTATTGTGGATCATTCAAACTGCGTGCCAGGAGTTGAGTCGCCCCGCGAATGCCACCCAAGGGATTCTTGATTTCATGCGCAACACCGCGAATCAGCTGACGGGCTACCTGATGCTGTTGCAGCAGATTTTCTTCACGAGAGATTTTTAACATGCGATCGCGAGGATTGAGTTCGATGAGCAGTAGCGGATGATAAGGTTTGCCCAGATTTAGCTGAGAAACAGTGTAGTCAACATGAATGTCTTTAAAGTTGACCAGAATAGTGGCTTCGCGGCGTGTATAAGGCTGTCCCGTAGTTAAAGTATTATTCAGGGCTTCTTCGGTATTAAACTCATCTGTCGGGTTTTGCAAAATATTGAGCACGGATGTGCCGCTCGCGCGGAATAAGCTCACATCAAATAAGGCTTCACAGGCAGAATTCAGATAATAAATATTAAGATCGCGGTCTATCAATAAGATACACGTGGTCATATTGTCCACTAAAGCACGATAGTCGATCGGAATAATTTGATCCATTCGCGGGTTTGTTCCTGTATTAAAATGGCGCAATGGCATCTTCATAAAGCAATTTAATCAATTTTAAGTTCTGATTTGATGCAAGATGCACGCCAACTTTTATGACGAGAGATTATTTATTGCGATGAAATGCAGAAATGTGACAGAGCAACACAATTCATCTTAGATATAGCGGATTAAATTGAGGCTGTAAATCTAAAATGATTCATTTTGGTGCATTGGTAAGTATGTTGAATATTTTATGGCAATATTTTAGTGCATGATGCAAAGAGTCAGGTTTTCAACTATTTTTATGATGCGAAAAGACATACAATACGCGCATTCTAGTAGAGCGAAAATTCATGAAGTCCCCCAAAGTCGGTTTTGTATCTTTAGGTTGTCCTAAGGCATTGGTAGATTCTGAACGTATTTTAACCCAGTTAAAGACTGAAGGTTATGACGTCGCTTCGGATTATGACGGTGCTGATTTAGTTGTAGTAAATACCTGTGGTTTCATTGAATCCGCAGTGCAAGAATCGCTAGATGCGATTGGTGAGGCGATGAGCGCGAATGGTCGCGTGATCGTAACAGGTTGTCTAGGTAAAGACGAAGACAAGATTCGCCAAATGCATCCCAATGTCCTGAAAGTGACAGGTGCAGCGGCATATAAAGAAGTTATGGATGCGGTTCATCAATACGTGCCTGAGCCGCCAAAACACAATCCATTTATTGATCTGGTTCCAGAGCAAGGCATCCGCCTGACGCCAAAACACTATGCTTATCTGAAAATATCTGAAGGCTGCAACCATCGTTGTACTTTCTGTATTATTCCAAGCATGCGTGGCGATCTGGTTTCACGTCCAGTCGGTTCTGTGCTTGATGAAGCTGCAGCGCTGAAACGTGCCGGTGTAAAAGAAGTACTCGTCATCTCCCAGGATACTTCTGCTTATGGCTTGGACACGAAATACAAGCTGGATTTCTGGAATGGCCAGCCGGTTAAAACCAAATTCTATGACATGTGTGAAGCATTAGGTCAGTTGGGAATCTGGGTGCGTTTGCATTATGTTTACCCGTATCCGCATGTAGATGCAGTAATTGACCTGATGGCACAAGGCAAAATCCTGCCTTATCTGGATATTCCATTCCAGCATGCAAGTCCAAAAATTCTCAAACTGATGAAACGACCTGCGCACAGTGAAAATACACTGGAGCGTTTGAAAATCTGGCGCGAGAAATGTCCTGATCTGGTACTCCGTTCCACATTTGTGGTGGGCTTCCCGGGTGAAACCGAAGAAGACTTCCAGATGTTACTAGACTGGTTGAAAGAAGCCCAACTGGATCGTGTGGGATGTTTCACCTATTCGCCAGTTGAAGGTGCGACAGCAAATGATTTGCCAGATCACGTTCCTGAAGAAATTAAACAAGAGCGTTATGAGCGTTTCATGCAGGTTCAGCAAGAAATCTCAGCAGCCAAACTCCAAAAACGTATCGGTCAGACCATGACTGTGCTGGTAGATGACCTGGAAGATGAATTCCCGGTAGCGGTTGCGCGTTCTTATGCAGATGCACCTGAAATTGATGGCAATGTTTTTGTTGAAGATATCGATAAAAGCGTCATTAAGGCAGGGGATTTACTTGAAGTCGAGATTACCGATGCAGATGAATACGATCTGTATGCAAAACTCATTTCAATCAAGTCTGCTTAAGATTTTGAATTAAAAAAATTTAAATTGAATACTTTGGAGTTTGATGATGTTGGATTCTAAAAAGCCACGCTTTGGTCGCATCCTGTTAAAGCTTTCTGGTGAGGCGCTGGCAGGCAATAAAGACATGGGGATCGATGCACAAGTGCTCGATCAGATGTCACTTTCTATTGCGCACCTCGTGGGTTTAGGCGTACAAGTAGGTATTGTTGTGGGTGGTGGTAACCTGTATCGCGGTAGCCAGCTACAAAAAGATGGTCTAGTTGGTCGTGTAACTGGCGACCAGATGGGTATGCTAGCAACAGTCATGAACGGTTTGGCACTTCGCGACGCTTTGGTGCGCCGTAATATTAAAACCCGTTTAATGTCTGCATTGCCAATTGGTGCCGTGGTTGAGTCTTACTCAAGCCGCGATGCAATCCGTCACCTGACTCAGGGTGAAGTGTGTGTATTCGTGGCAGGTACAGGTAATCCGTTCTTTACGACAGATACAGCTGCCTGTTTACGTGGTATTGAAATCGAATCAGACTTGATCTTGAAAGCGACCAAAGTTGATGGCGTATATAATAAAGATCCAAGCAAATATGATGATGCGGTTAAATATGACACATTGACTTTTGACCAAGTTCTGGACGAAAAGCTGGGTGTGATGGACTTAACTGCAATCTGTTTATGTCGTGATCACAATGTGCCGCTACAAGTATTCGATATGAATAAATCTGGCGCATTGCTTTCCGTTGTGATGGGTGAAAAAGAAGGGACTCACGTTACCAATTAATGACGTGAGCACCAAAGCACTTTATACTACACGCTAATTTAGTAATAACCTCTTTTCAAGAATTAAGTAAGGAAGATCATATGATTAACGATCTTAAAAAAGACAGCGAAGACCGTATGAACAAAACTCTAGAATCTCTAGAGCATGGTTTTGCAAAAGTTCGTACCGGTCGTGCGCATCCATCAATTTTAAATAACGTGATGGTTTCTTACTATGGTTCAGACGTTCCATTGAACCAGGTGGCAAACGTAGGTGTTGAAGATTCACGTACTTTGTTAATCCAGCCTTTCGAACGTTCAATGGTTTCTGCAATTGATAAAGCGATACGTGAATCTGATTTGGGTCTAAACCCAATTACAGCAGATGCGATTCGCGTACCGATGGCTGCGTTGACTGAAGAAACGCGTCGTGACATGCAAAAAGTTGCGCGTAATGAAGCAGAAAATGCCAAAGTAGCGATCCGTAACATTCGTCGTGATGTATTGGGCGATATCAAAGCTTTGTTGAAAGAAAAAGAAATTTCTGAAGATGAAGAGCGTCGTGCTGCTGACGAAATCCAGAAAATTACCGACAAATTTGTTGCTGAAGTTGACAAGCGCTTGGCTGCGAAAGAAGCTGAATTGATGAAGGTCTAATTCATCGATGACCGTTGCTGAAGAAAATCCCCGTCTTCCGAAACATGTTGCCATCATCATGGATGGCAACAATCGTTTTGCCAAAAAAAATCAGATGCAAAAAGGTGATGGACACCGTGAAGGAAAAACGGTTCTGGATCCGATTGTTGAACACTGTAAAAAAAGAAATATCCAGGCTTTAACTGTATTTGCCTTTTCAAGTGAAAACTGGAATCGTCCACAGTTTGAAGTTAAATTGCTCATGAAATTGCTGGTTGATACCATTCATGAACAATTGCCCCGCATGGAAAAATTCAATATTGCCTTACGCTTTATCGGTGATCGCAGCCGTTTGTCCCCAGAATTACAGGGACTTATGTTGCATGCCGAAGAAAGGACTGCTAATTTCAATAGTATGACACTCACTATTGCAATCAGTTATGGTGGTATGTGGGATATGGCACAAGCTGCACAGCGAATTGCCAGCGATGTTTTAACAAATAAATTAGATCTTGATGCAATTAATACTGATGTATTTGGTCAATATGTCAGCCTCAGTGATTTACCTGCAGTTGATCTGCTGATTCGTACGGGTGGAGATTTCCGTCTTTCGAATTTCCTGTTGTGGCAGGCAGCCTATGCAGAGCTTTATTTCACTGAGACGCTATGGCCAGAATTTACCGTTGAAGAACTTGATGATGCACTTGCCGTATTTGGTGGGCGTGAACGTCGTTTTGGTAAAACATCAGAACAGATTCATCAGGAAAAACTTGAGAATTAATACATGTTTGAGCGGATTATAACCGCATTGGTGTTGGTAGCAGTGGTACTGAGCTGTATGTTTGCTACCGAATCACATTATCCAATGTTTGTATTGATGGTTCTTGCTGCTGGGGTGGCCGGCTATGAGTGGTTCAAACTCATGCCGCGAAAATTTAAACATGTCATCAAACCTGTTGCTTGGGGATATGGAGTGCTCACTGCGGCACTTTCAGCTTTGGCATTGTATTTTGCCGAAGTTGCCTTATTGTTATGGGTAGCTTCTATAATTACCTGGTTGCTCAGTATTTACTGGGTTAAAACCTATCCTGAATATGATGGCTGGTACAACGCCAGCCTGCACGGAATCGGCGTAGTTCTGATCTCTGCTGCGGTTACTGCAATTTTCTCTGTCTGGCAAAGTTCACCGTGGTGGCTGATGTACCTGTTTTTACTGGTATGGGGCGCAGATAGTGGTGCATATTTTGTGGGTCGTAAATTTGGCAAGAAAAAGCTGGCGCCGAATGTTAGTCCTAATAAATCCGTAGAAGGGCTGTATGGCGGTATCGTTACTTCAATGCTGATCGTGACGGCAGTTGCCTTGCTTTATCTGGATATGACTTGGCCAGAACTGATTTTATTTCTGATTCTATCTGTCGTTACAGTATTTAGTTCGGTACTGGGTGACCTGTTTGAATCCATGATCAAACGTCGTGCCGGTATTAAGGATTCAGGTCGAATTTTGCCAGGACATGGCGGAGTACTGGATCGTATTGATTCTTTGCTTGCTGCAGCTCCAATCTTTGCAGCAGGTATGGCTGTTTTAAAACTTATTGGTGTAGATTTATAAATGTCACAAGCAGTTTGTATACTGGGTGCTACAGGTTCCATTGGTCAAAGTACTTTAAAAATCTTGCAGCGACATCCTGAAGCATACTCGGTTTTTGCTGTGACCGCGCAAAGTCGTATTGATGAGCTGGTCGAAATTTGCCAGCAATACCGTCCTAAAGTGGCGGTGGTACCGGCTGAAAAAGTAGATGAACTTTCAAAACTACTTCAGCAACATCATTTATCTGATATTGAAATTCTGCAAGATGAAGCCGGTTTAATTGCTGTGGCTGAACACGCGGATGTTGATATCGTCATGGCGGCAATCGTTGGTGCAGCAGGCTTGTTGCCGACACTGGCTGCAGTGAAAGCGGGTAAGCGCGTACTGCTGGCCAATAAAGAAGCTTTGGTGATGTCAGGTGACATCATGATGCAGGCAGCGCGCGATCATGGGGCATTACTGCTTCCCGTGGATTCCGAACACAATGCGATTTTCCAATGTCTGCCACAGCATTATTTTGAAGCAGAGCGTCATGGCAAGCCCAAACTGGGTGTGTCCCAGATTCTACTGACCGCTTCAGGTGGCCCATTTCTGAACCACAGCATGCAGCAACTTGAAGAGGTCACACCTGCCCAAGCTTGCAAGCATCCTAACTGGTCCATGGGTCAAAAAATTTCAGTCGATTCTGCTACCTTAATGAATAAAGGTTTAGAATTGATCGAAGCCTGTCATTTGTTTGCAGTTCAAGAACAATTTGTTACAGTTGTTGTGCATCCACAGAGTATTATTCACTCCATGGTTCAATACGTTGATGGTTCGACTTTGGCACAAATGGGTAATCCGGATATGGGCACGCCTATTGCACATGCATTGGCATGGCCTGAGCGTATCAGTACGCATGTGGCACCACTGGATCTGTTTATGCATTCACAACTTAATTTTCAAGAACCGGACATGCTCCGTTTCCCTGCATTAAAATTGGCCCGTCAGGCCATGCAGAGTGGCGGAATTGCACCTACGATTTTAAATGCGGCCAATGAAATTGCAGTTGCTGCATTTTTAAATCAACAGATCAGATTTACCCAAATTCCTCAGGTAGCTGAGCACGTCCTGAATCAGATGGACAATCAACCTGCACATGATCTGGAGGCTATCTTGCAAGCAGATCAAATGGCACGAGGTTTATCACAGCAATACGTTGTGAATAAAGGAAGTTAAGATATGAATGCCTTGTTTATGATTGCCGCTGCAATTCTCTTACTCGGTCCCTTAATTGCGATTCACGAGTTCGGTCACTATATTGTGGCGCGTAAACTGGGCGTTAAAGTATTGGTCTATTCGATTGGATTTGGGCCAACATTATTAAAATGGACCTCGAAAAAATCCGGAATTCAGTATCAGTTGTCTGCCTTACCTTTGGGTGGCTATGTCAAGATGCTGGATGAGCGTGAAGGTAATGTCGCTGAAGAGGACTTACCCAAAGCTTTCAATCGTCAGCATCCGTGGAAGCGGATTGCCATCGTGGCAGCGGGTCCATTCATCAACCTGATTTTTGCAGTTCTTCTATTTTGGGTGTTATTTTTACCAGCTCAAGAACAGCTCAATACCCGGGTAGGCAAAGTTTTACCAAATACACCTGCTGCAACAGTACAAATGCAGCCGGGCGACAAAATTATAGCTGTGGATGGTACTCAGGTAGAAACTTGGGAAAAACTCAGTTATGCCTTGGTGGATCGTGTTGGTGAAACTGGCGTGGTTTCTATTCAGGCAGATCGTGCTGGTGAAAACAAACTGTTCCAGTTGCCGATTCAAAACTATTTAAAAGATCAAAGTCAATCGCCACTTGAAAGTTTGGGTTTCTTGCCTTATCGGCCAGAAATTCCGGCTGTAATTAGCAAACTGAGTGAAGATGGTGCAGCCATCCGTCAAGGTTTGAAAGAAGGTGACAAGATTCTGGCTATTGACGGCGTTCAGATGAAAGACTGGTTTGATGTGGTGCAGGTGGTACAGGCATCTCCAGAAAAATTACTCAAAATGGATGTTTTACGCGAAAATAAGGTGGTTCAGCTAGAAGTCATGCCGCAAGGCAAACGTGACAATATGGGCAATGTGACCGGTATGCTGGGTGTACACAGTGATCCGGGTAAAATGACCATTCCTGCAGAATATAAACAGACCATTCATTACACGCCAGGTGAAGCGTTGGTAATGGCATTTGATAAAACAGCACATTTATCTTCGATGATTCTGAACTCGATTGTCAAAATGGTACGCGGTCTGATTGGTCTGGATAATTTATCAGGTCCAATTACCATTGCCAAAGTGGCAGGACAAAGCGCAGAAATGGGCTGGGAAACTTTTATTTCCTTTATGGCGCTAATGAGTGTAAGTTTAGGAATATTAAATCTACTGCCTATTCCAATGCTTGATGGCGGACATCTGGTTTACTATTTTGTTGAATTAATTCGTGGTAAACCTGTTTCCGAACAAATACAATTGGTTGGGTTAAAAATTGGTATGGTACTGCTCGGCAGTATGATGCTTCTGGCATTATTTAATGATTTTATGCGTTTATAACAACGTAAATGGAATAAATTAACAGCGGAAAAGACTGGCATGCAGCACACACATTTATTTATGCCTCTGGCACTCGTTAGTGCAATGGCAGTAGCACAACAAGTATATGCAGCAGATGAATTCATTGTACAAGATATAAAATTTGATGGATTAGTACGTTTAACTCCTGACAATGTGTATGGCCTAGTGCCAATTAACAGTGGTGATCGGGTCAATGATCCAATCATTGCCAATGCAATTCGTAGCATGTATGCATCAGGCCTATTTGATGACATTAAAGCCGTGCAGCAAGGCAATACTTTGGTTTTCCAAGTTGTTGAACGCCCGGTCATTTCAAAAATCGAATTGAAAGGCAATAAGTTGATTCCTAAGGAAGCACTTGAGGAAGGCCTGAAAAAAATGGGTCTGGCTGAAGGTGAAGTGCTGAAAAAATCAGCGCTGCAAACTATTGAAACTGAACTTGAACAGCAATACATGCAGCAAGGTCGTTATGATGCCGATATTACGGTCACCACGACGCCTCGACCAAATAACCGTGTTGAATTGCTAATTGATTTTATTGAAGGTAAAGCGGCCAAAGTTTTTGATATCAATATTATCGGGAATACCGTATTTAAAGAATCTGATATCAAGCAGGCCTTTGCAGTAAAAGAAAGTGGCTGGAGTTCAGTCATTTCGCGTAATGACCGTTATGCACGTGAAAAGATGGCGGCAAGTCTTGAAGCTTTGCGTGCCATGTATCTGAATCGCGGTTACATCAACTTTAATATTACCAATTCCAGCCTTAATTTGAGTGAAGATAAAAAGAATGTTTTTATCGAAGTTTCTGTGGATGAAGGCGAGCAATTTAAATTTGGTCAAACCAAATACTTAGGTGATGCGCTTTATAAGACTGAAGAATTACAGGCTTTACAAATCTTCAAAGAAGGCGAAATTTATTCGCAGGAAAAAGTTAACGCGGTTAAGCAATTATTGCAGCGTAAGTATGGTAATGCAGGCTATTACTATGCAGAAGTCAACATCGTTCCTCAAATTAACAACGAAACCAAACTGGTTGATCTAAATTACTATATTAATCCAGGTCAGCAAGTCACAGTACGACGTATTAATTTTACTGGTAATACGAAAACTGCAGATGAAGTACTACGTCGTGAAATGCGCCAAATGGAAGGTGCGCTTGCCAGTAATGAAAAAATTGACCTGTCTAAGGTTCGTCTGGAACGTACCGGTTTCTTTAAAACTGTCGATATCAAACCTGCACGTATTCCAGGTGCACCAGATCAGGTAGACTTGAATGTTGCCGTTGAAGAGCAGCATTCAGGGACCAGTACTCTTGCAGTTGGCTTCTCGCAAAGCGGTGGTGTAACTTTCCAGGCTGGTTTAAGCCAGACCAACTTCCTGGGCACTGGTAATAGCGTCTCAATCGATTTGTCGCGTTCTGAAACTCAAGATTATTATAACTTGAGCGTGATGGACCCGTACTTCACCATTGATGGTGTGCGTCGCGGCTATAACATGTATTACCGTAAAACCAAGCTGGATGATGACTATAACGTCAACAACTATGTAACGGACAGTTTTGGTGGTGGGATTAACTTTGGTTATCCAATTGATGAAAATCAGAGTGTTAGCCTAGGCCTGAACATTGATCAGACCGATGTGACCACTGGTCCATATGTTTCTACGTATGTTGCTGATTATTTGGAACGTAATGGCGGAAAAGAAACAAAAAGTGGTGAGTATTGTCCTCAAGCATTAGTTCCAATTAAAGATTCTGCTGGGAATGTTACTGGTTACCAGCCTTGCCCTAATCCAGTTCCATATGGTCAAGAATTCCAGGGTGATTTTTTGACTTATAACCTTAATTTAGGTTGGTCTTATAATACCTTAAATAGACCGATGTTCCCGACAACGGGTATGTCACATCGTGTCAATGCTGAAATTGCCTTGCCAGGTAGTGATGTCGAGTATCAAAAAGTCACTTATGACGCTCAGGCATTTTTCCCATTAGGCAAAGATTTTGTCCTGCGCGGTTATGGTAAGTTGGGTTATGGTAATGACTTGCCATTCTACAAGAATTTCTATGCAGGTGGTTTTGGTTCGGTTCGTGGTTATGAAAATAGTACATTAGGTCCTAAATATCCAGGTGTATATTTCTCTGATACAGGTCAAACGGATCCTTCTCCTGAGGAAGTAGGTGGTAATGCACTAATTCAATTTGGTACCGAATTAGTGCTTCCAGTACCATTTAAAGGGGATTGGGCACGTCAGGTTCGTCCAGTCATCTTTGCTGAAGGTGCACAAGTGTTTGATACCCAATGTGATGTATCAAATGAAAATATTTTCGTTAATGGCACTTCAGTAAATGGAAAGCAGTATTGTAAAGATAATTTCGGTTTCGATGCAGATAATATGCGCTATAGCGTGGGTGCAGGTTTCACCTGGATCACCATGATTGGACCATTATCACTTAGCTATGCTTATCCGTTGAATAAAAAAGACGGTGATGATACTAAAAACATCCAGTTCGAAATTGGACGTACTTTCTAAAATCGTTTTGACCTAGAAACTAAATTTTGCTCATAAAACCTTCAGGTTTTGTGAGCAAATTTTTTTGAATGAGTAAGAATATGAAAAAAATGATTATGGCAATGAGCCTGGCTTTGGCAAGTGTTGCTCCTTTGACTCAAGCGGCTAGTATGGGGGTAATTGACTTGGAGCGTGTGGTTGAAGGTAGTACTTATCTGAAACAACAAAACACGATATTCCAGCAAAAAATTCAGCCACAAACAACTAAGATTGAGCAACTCAGCAAAGAGCTGGAAACTTTGCAGCAACGTGCTCAATCCAATACCAAGCTCAGTGAGACTGAAAAACAGAAAATGTCTGCGCAATATCAGGCTAAGTTGCAAGAATTGAATCAGTTACAACAATCTGTACAGACAAATGTCCAAAGCTCGATTCAGCAGATCCGGACTGTATTTGATGCACGTGTAAAGCAAATTGCTGAACAATTGCGTAGAGAAAACAACCTCGATGTGGTTTTAAATAAAAATTCAGCACTTGCTTATGATGCTAAATATGATTTAACTGATAAAATGATTCAAAAGGTTAATGCAATTAAATAATCAATGAATCATCAACAGCTTCAGTTAGCTGATCTCGCTCGCCTGGTTCAGGGCGAGTGCATAGGTCAGGCAGATTTACGTTTGAGCGCTTTGGCCAGTCTTGAACAGGCAACCTCACACGATCTGGCATTTGTGAATGCCGATAAATATGTAGAGCAGGCCAATCAAAGTCAGGCAGGTGCTTTAATTGTCACGGCTGAACTAAAACAACAGATAACTTCACATCAAAACTTTATTGTTGTGGCAAATCCCTATCTGGCTTTCGCGATTCTGACGCATGTATTTGAGAAAAAACATCGCCAGCGTGGTATTGAAAGTACTGCTCAAATTCACCCGTCAGCAGTGATTGCGGACGATGCTTATATTGGTCATTATGTGGTGATTGGTGAGCATTGTGTCGTGGGTGCGAATACGATTGTTCAGGCGCATGTGCAGATCGATGATGATGTCGAAATCGGTCAGGACTGTTTTATTGACTCACATGTGACCCTCACCGGCGCAGCGAAAATTGGTAATCGGGTGCGTATTCATGCCAATACCGTGATTGGCAGCGAAGGGTTTGGTTTTGCACCTTATCAGGGTAAATGGCACCGTATTGCGCAATTAGGTTCTGTACGCATTGAGGATGATGTGCGTATTGGGTCAAATTGTAGCGTAGACCGTGGTGCGCTGGATGATACGATTTTGCAACAGGGTGTTATTATTGATAATCTTGTGCAAATCGCGCATAACGTTAAAATTGGTGCACATACCGCAATTGCTGCAAAAACTGCCGTTGCAGGAAGTGTTTCAATTGGCAAAAACTGTATCATTGGTGGTGCCTCTGCGATTTCTGGACACTTGAATATTGCCGATAATGTGACGTTGACCGGAATGTCAATGGTCACAAATAATATTTCTGAAGCTGGAAAATATTCATCCGGGATTGGTCTGTTTGAAAACCAGAAATGGAAACGTACCGTGGTTCGCCTCAGACAATTAGCAGATGTGCCATTGACCCAGGTGATCAAACGACTAGATCATATGCAATCTCAGATTGAGTCCATTGAATCAACATTTAAGTTGCGTAAATAATTATGATGACAGAGTCGAATTTGCCTACATTCACGAAGCCTGAATTGCCAATGAATATTCAAAAGATTCGTGAATATTTGCCCCATCGCTATCCATTTTTATTGGTTGATCGCGTCGTCGAAATTACCGATAATGGCATTGTTGGTTATAAAAACGTCTCAATTAATGAAGAGTTTTTACAAGGCCATTTTCCGAATTATCCAATTATGCCGGGTGTACTGATTGTTGAAGCGCTGGCACAAATCTCTGGAATTCTGGGTTTTGTGATGAATAATGAAGTTCCAAGTGAGGGTTCTTTGTTCCTGTTTGCCGGTGCGGAAAAAGTTAGATTTAAAAAACAGGTGGTTGCAGGTGACCAATTGGTTTTAAAATCTGAATTAGTGATGCAAAAGCGGGGCATTTACAAATATAATTGTATTGCCACAGTAGATGGCGTCGTCGCAACAACTGCGGAAATTATGGTTTCGCATCAAAAAGTCGAGCAGGCATGAGCAATAATCCCCTTATTCATCCAACTGCCATTATTGACCCGTCAGCAGTCATTGCTGCTGATGTAGAAATTGGCCCATATTGTATTATCGGGCCAAATGTCACTATTGGTGCGGGTAGCAAACTTTATTCACACGTGGTGGTGGGTGGCTATACGCGTATAGGTGAATATAATGAAATTTTCCAGTTCGCCAGTGTAGGCGAGGTGTGTCAGGATCTTAAGTATGCCGGTGAAGAAACCTGGCTTGAGATTGGCGATCACAACAAGATTCGTGAGCATTGCAGTCTGCATCGTGGCACGGTTCAGGACCAGAGTCTAACCAAGATCGGTAGTCATAACCTGCTCATGGTCAATACTCATATTGCACATGACTGTATGGTCGGGGATTATAATATCTTTGCCAATAACGTCGGTGTGGCTGGACATGTGCATGTTGGAGACTACGTTGTCATTGGCGGAAACTCGGGCATTCATCAGTTCTGTAAGATTGATTCTTATAGCATGATTGGTGGTGCATCCCTGATTCTGAAAGATGTACCGGCCTATGTCATGGTTTCAGGTAATCCTGCGCATGCATTTGCCATGAACATTGAAGGTATGCGTCGTAAAGGCTGGTCGAAGACCGTGATTAGCGGTTTACGTGATGCCTTTAAACTGATTTATAAATCAGGTTTAACGACTCAGGAAGCAATCGAGCAGATCCGTACAGGAATTTTGCCTGAAGTGGCTGAGGTACAGCGTTTAATCGATTCTCTTGAACAGTCGAAACGTGGTATTGTGCGCTAAAAGTTTAATATAATAAAAAAGACACCTGAAGGTGTCTTTTTTATTTTGGGAATTTCTATTTTACTTAAGAAATTTAATTTCCTCAGCTTTCGGATAATTCTTCAATAGCTTTGTTTTGTATTGCGAAGCAAGCGTAGCATTCTTTTCAACATCTTTGCTGATGTTATAAAGCTGATACAGGGCAGTGGAGGCTTTCGCAGAATTTGGATAGCGGTCAACGACAATCAGATAATTGCGTTTCGCTTCATCAAATTTTGGTGGGTCAATCGCCAGATTGAATTCCGCTAACCAGAAATAAGCATTGCTGATATAAACGCTATTCGGATTGTTTTTAATAAAGTTTTGCATCGGTGCAATGGCTTTGGCTGCACCGCCATTTTTATAAGCATCTAAAGCCACGGTATAAGCTGCTTTTTCAAGATCAGCAGGTTGCTGTCCGCTGCTTGCTGTATTGACCTTATTTGTGTTTAGGCTGGGTGCAGTATCCTGTGGGTTTTCCTCCGTTGGATTGTCCTCAGCAGGTTCAATTTTTTGCTGTAACAGTTCAAGGCGCTGATCAAGATCGGCATAACGATTGGTCAGTTCATTTTTGAGCCGTTCAATCTCATTTTCCTGTTCTTCCATTTTACCGCGCAAAATCCGCAGGTCATTCTCGAGCTGCTGGTTCTTTTGCATGATTTGCCAGCTGGTATTGGTTTGAACGGCTGGAGTTGCACCAGCCGCAATTGCCGCTGGAGTATTCACTGCGGTCTGATTCGTAGCTTGGCTCAAGCCGCGCGATTCAATCGGAATATTGGCAAATAGAGGCATGGTAAAGAGTGCTGTCACTGCACACAATACGGTCTTTTTAAACATCATAAAATTTCCATAATTCTTTGTGAGATGCGGATCCGCTGCTCATCTTTTCAAAGTAGATCATTCATATACATTGCACACATTAAAAACGGCATTTTTAGAAAATGCAACAAGGTTTTACAAAGATCATGTGAATCTGAGTGTTGATGGATTGATTGTGAAGATCCCTTAAAAATCAGCAGAAATATCAATATTGTTTTTAAAATAATCAAACGGATAGCTTGAAGGATGATTTTAGGAAACAAGGCTTGCAACTTGATTAAAAATCTCTATACTCTGTTTTGTAATGGTAGCCCTGCTGGTTACTTCGCAATTGTACTCTATGAACCCCGCCAGGACCGGAAGGTAGCAACGGTAATAGAACTATGATGTGCCGGAGCTTTGCTGGTAGGGTTGCCACCATATTCTTATTATTATAATAACAATGCAAATTCGCAGTTTTCTATTCTCAAATATTATTCCTTTTTCAATGTCGTCAAATAGCGCTATCTTATTATTTTAATGATTAAATCATCATTATCTTTTGCCGTGCTTTATTTTATTTTGCAGCTAATATTGAATTAAATATCCAATATGTTTATACGTGTATTAAGACTTTCAAAGAATATAAGACTTAGTCTTCTGCTTTACGGTTAATGGCCTTGATAATCGCATCCATTTCAAAACCACGATACATTAAAAAACGGATCTGTTTGGCTTTGAGCTTGGGGTTTTTAGGAACTTCAGTGCCATATTTTTTGACTTTTAGCTCATAGGCTTGCTGCACCCAATCGGTTTCTTTGAGTTCTTCTGAAATAAGCGCGGCATCAATCTTTTTGCTCTTGAGTTTCATTTTAATTTGATTGGGGCCTTTACCTTTACGCTTTTGACTCGACAACATGGTTTCCGCCACGCGCTGATCACTTTGATAGTTCTCACGAGACAGTTCTTCCACTAAGTTAATGACTTCATCACGATGTTCTGCATAGAGTGCTAATTTCTCTATCAGTTCGGCTTTGGAATATTCCTTGCGCGTCAGTACGGCAAAGGCATAAGAACGTAAGCGTGAGCCTGTCAGTCCCGGTTTCTTCTCATCCTGAGTTGGGGTAGAGGAAAACAAACGTTCTTCAGGATCAAATTCAGGAGCGTCTTGGATCGCACTTTTTGCAGGTTGAGCTTGATCTTCAGTATCACCAAATTGCTGTTTTAAAGTTTCATAATCGAGCAGTTTGCTGAATTTCGCGTCTGACATGATTCTCTCGGATTTTAGATTCCCTATATAATAACAAAACGCCCCGGAGGGCGCTGTGTATTGACGTTTAAAGATGATGCATCTAATAAGATCATGCATCTAAAAAGTCAGGTTCTTCCTTGCTATCGTCTTCTTCAACAACCACTGCTTTAGTCAGAAGCTGGTCACGAATCAGTTTTTCAATCGTCTGAGCCATTTCTTTATGCTCTTCCAGATAACGGATGGTGTTGTTCTTACCCTGGCCAATTTTGTCGCCTTGATAAGAATACCACGCACCAGCTTTCTGCACGATTTCTTGCTGTACAGCAAGGTCGATCAATTCACCTAGATGGTTAACACCTTTGCCATAAAGAATCTGGAATAAAGCTTCTTTAAACGGAGGCGCCATTTTGTTTTTCACGACTTTGACTTTGGTTTCAGAACCAACAATCTCGTCACCTTCTTTCACTTGGCCAATACGACGGATGTCCAAGCGAACAGAGGCATAGAATTTCAGTGCATTACCACCGGTTGTGGTTTCCGGGCTACCAAACATGACGCCAATCTTCATACGAATCTGGTTAATGAAGATCACCATACAGTTTGAGCGTTTGGCATTACCGGTAATTTTACGCAGTGCCTGGCTCATCAAACGGGCTTGCAGACCCATATGCGAGTCACCCATTTCGCCTTCAATTTCGGCACGTGGTGTCAATGCAGCAACAGAATCGACAACGATCATGTCGATCGCGCCAGAACGTACCAGCATGTCTGCAATTTCAAGTGCCTGTTCACCGTGATCCGGTTGCGATACCAGCAGATTGTCGATATCTACGCCAAGTTTGCGCGCATATTGAGGATCAAGTGCGTGTTCCGCATCGATAAATGCACACGTACCGCCTGCTTTCTGACACTCTGCAATTGCTTGCAATGTCATTGTGGTTTTACCTGAAGATTCAGGACCATAGATCTCGACGATACGACCTTTTGGTAAACCACCAATACCGAGCGCGATATCCAGCGTTAAAGAACCTGTAGACACGGCTTCAACTGCCTGAACGGTATTGTCACCAAGACGCATTACTGTATTTTTACCAAACTGTTTTTCAATCTGGCTTAAGGCAGCGTTGAGCGCCTTGTTTTTATTCTCATCCATCTTACAACCTCAATACGATGTCACTAAGTTAGTACTCAAGTGGATGTCTTAAATTAGAGCTTTGTTCCACAGGTGTATAGTGACAGAATTTTCCCTAGTGTTCTATAAAAGTCAGCGCATGTACGACATATTCTGACGCTTAAATTTAATCGTCATTATAGGACCATGACTGATCGAAATTCTGACTATTTTCATTTTTAAATCTACTGATGTCACGACGATCTTTCTTGCTTGGACGATGGTCGGGACGAGCTAGATTATGCAACTTTCTTTGTGACGTAATCAATTCCCGGCGCGCAATACTGACTTCGGTTTCTTCATACAGTTTTTGTGCCACGGGTGCAGGGCCACGAACATCAGAAAGTTCCTTAACCAGCACGGTTTTTTTGTCGATGCCTTGCTGAATCGTCAGTTCCATACCAACACGGACTTCGCGCGATACCTTGACACGTTCACCATTGTGATGGACTTTGCCACCTTCAATCGCATGTTTGGCAATCGAGCGGGTTTTAAAAAACCGTGCTGCCCACAGCCATTTGTCTATACGCATGCCTACCGCATCTTCGGGTAAAGACGATTTACGCATATTTTTTTTCTACCTCAGCCTGATTTAAATGAGTGATTAAATCTGTTAATTGGTGCAGCATCGGGTAATTACAAGTCTGGCGTGCTACTTTGGCTGAAGAGGGTTGCTGGATGCTGAACAGGTTCTGAATGCCATAGGTTTGGGCCCCATTCAGGACTTTTTCAGTATCATCAATAAAATAAGCATGTGCAGGATCAAATGGATGCAACGCATTCAGGCCTTGCCAGAATTCGACAAATTCTTTGGCATGCCCAATCGTTTCTGAGCTGACGATGACATCGAAATAATCTCTTAAATTCAAGTGATCCAGTTTAAAGGCTAGACCTGCGCAGTCAGCATTGGTGGCCAGCCAGATTGGATAACCATTATTTTTAAGATAATCGAGCAATTCGAGACAATGAGGGCGTAAGGCGACTTTATCTTTATGTTCAATTTGCATCGCCAGAACATCGACTTCGACTTTAGCCGTCCAGAAGCGTGAAGAGTACCAGTTTAAGGTATGATTATGTTCCTGATAGAATGCATAGAGTGTCGCCTGGCTTTGTTCCAGGCTACAGCCATGTGTGGCAGCATAACGCACAGGCAATAACTCGTTCCAGATGAAATCATCGTAGGCAAGATCAAGTAAAGTACCATCCATATCGAAAATTATGGTAGGTTTTTCAGAGCATTTTGACATATTTAGGTTTTCTATGTTTAAAGCAACAGCAGCACCACAAGATCCAATGATTTTGCAGTTTGTGCCCATTTTGACACAAGCCTGTGAAATTTTGCGAGAAGAATATCAGCGTTATTGTTCTGGTGCAGCTTTTGATGTCATCAAAAAAAATGATAATTCTCCGGTGACTCAGGCAGATTTTCGGGTCGATACTTATCTGACCCAAGCTTTGGCAGAGATTTCAAGTTTGCCTTTATTGTCTGAAGAAGGACAGGAACATGAACGCCGCTCATGGTCAGAATTCTGGTTACTGGATCCGTTAGATGGCACTAAAGAGTTTTTGCACCAGCGCCCCGAATTCACTATTAATTTGAGTCTGGTCAGAGGCAGTTTGACCACTTTTGCCATATTGGCGGTTCCGGAGCAGCAACTGATTTATTTCTGTGCTGAGCAGGGCTTGCCTTATAAATATGATATCCAAAAGATGACATGGTTTGCTTATGAAATGCTTGAAACCACTAAAACAATTGCTGTGGGATTGAGCCAAAGTAGCCAGCAGAAACCGAAATATCTGGAGTATTTGCAAAGTCTGGCCAAGCTCACGGACTATACCGAATTTAAAGCGGGCAGCGCTTATAAATTTTGCATGATGCTGGAAGATCAGGTGGATATCTATCCACGTTTTCATCCGACCTCGGAATGGGATACCAGCGCTGGTCAATGTATGCTCGAACGGATTGGTGGTGGTCTGGTCGATTTAGAAGGCCGTCCATTTATTTATAATCATCGGGATACTTTGCTGAATGGCGGATTCATTGCTTATAAGAATAATGATATGAAAATTATTGCATTGCAGGCGGTTTCTGACATGCAGGCCGAGCATTGAGCAAAATTCTGAGCGTGTTATAGTGGTGCTTAACCTATTACCAATCCAGAGTTGGCTGTAACGTGTCCCTGAAACTGCTTCCACCGAGTATGTTGAGTGCAATTGATTTATTGCCCGATGTACAGACGCCTGTCACCTTATTTACACGGCATTCGATTCGTGAAGATGTTCCGGGGCAGGGTTTGGCAGGCTATGATCTGCAACTGACCAGTCAGGGACGCGATCTGGCGCACGAATGGGGTGCTTATCTGGCTGATCAAACCGATCGCGTGATTCATCACTGTATTTCAAGTCCGATCCAGCGGTGTATTGATACCGCTGCATTGATGATTGAAGGGGCAGATGCGGTTACCCCTGAGCAGAATACCCATCGTATTGAAATTATCGAACAGGGACTTCTGGTGGAGCCTGGCAGCTTTGTGCTGGATATTCAAAAAGCCGGACCTTATTTTGCCAAGCAGGGTGCGCTCGGTTTCATCAACAGTTTTGTCAATAATGCCTTGCCGGGGATGAAACAGCCGATTCATGGCGTAGTGGATGTACTAGAACTGATTTACAACACCCATCCACAAAATAAATATGGGCTAAGTTTGGCCGTTAGTCACGACACCATTTTGGCAGCGATGATTGCAGTGATGTCAGGGCGTCAGGATGTCAGTCGGGAAGACTGGCCAAAAATGATGGAAGGTCTGTTTGTTTGGTTTGAAGGTGATGTATTCCTGGAATCCAAACTGAAATGGATCTGGCGCGGACAGGTACACGAACTGGATATTGCCGATTTTAAACGTTCCCAACTTTCCTAAATCAAGTTGATCTATTCAAAACTCAATTGTTCGAAGCAATTGAGTTTTTTTATTTATGACCAGAAATTTCATAAAGAGGAGGTGGCGTTTCATATGGATCATTCAATAAAGTTCAGGCTAAAACGATAAAAATAAATTTTGAACTGCATCTTTTACATTTATAGGGTGAAAATTCAATAATGTAAGTATAAAAATTATCTATGCTTAACAAATATAGAAATATTCATCTTGAGGAAAAACCATGAAAATTATCACAATTTTTAGCCTGATCGCGATTTTGGGTTTAACCGCATGTCAAAAGCGGGATACTGACAATACGAAACAGGATAAGACTACTTCGCCATCCTCTATGGATAAAGATCAATAATCTAAAAAGGGAGGTGCGACTTATTTTTTTATCTCATCGTATTGGTAGGATGAGGGGCATCTAAACGGATTGTTTTTCTGATTTCTTGAAATTTCAGGCACAAAAAAAGCCCTAAAAAAGGGCTTTTTTCATTTGCGATTAGTTAGAAGCTAATGCTTTAACTTGCGCGTTCAAGCGGCTCTTATGACGAGCTGCTTTGTTTTTATGGATGATGCCTTTGTCAGCCATACGGTCGATTACTGGAACAAGCGATTTGTACGCTTCAGTAGCAACTGCATAGTCATTAGTGCTGATAGCAGCTAATGTGCGTTTAAGATAGGTACGAACCATAGAACGCAAGCTTGCGTTGTGTTTGCGTGCTTTAACGTTTTGACGAGCACGTTTTTTAGCTTGAGCAGAGTTTGCCACTCGTGCACTCCTTGAAATAGATTGGTCTGGGCGGGCTGAAACTCAACTGAAAACCAACATCAGAGGAATTATCACCAGCCCGTAAACAAGTGCCATATTTTGATTAAACTAAGCACCGAAGTCAAGTCTTGACATGCTTTGACAACATTTTAGATGCAGAAAAATTCTAAAGAAAACGTTAGATTAGTATTCCACCTAGGAGATCGTATAAAAAATGACTAAATCACTGACTCATCCCATCGTGATAGGTGCCACCGGCTTGGTGGGAAAACAACTGATAAAACGTTTGCAAGATGAGCCGACTTGCCAGCAGATTACTGCAGTGGTCAGAAAACATCAAAATGATCTGGATGCTTTGGATAAAGTTCAACAACTGGTACTGGAAGATTTCCTGATGTTGAATGATCAGGATGTCAGCAAGCATAGCCATGGTTTTAGCTGCCTGGGCAGCACCATGAAAAAAGCCGGATCCAAACAGGCATTTTATAGTATTGACTATACCATAAATGCTCACTTTGCAGAGCTGTTACAGCAAACCTCAGCCCATTATCTTTTGCTAAGCGCAATGGGTGCCGATTCCCAATCGCATTTTTACTATAATCGGGTCAAAGGTGAACTGGAAGAATATATACAAACATTGTCCTTGGACAGAATCAGTTTGATTCGACCTTCATTGCTCATTGGTGAACGTCCAGAGCAGCGTTTTTTGGAAGATATCGCGCAGCAGGTTTACCACAAAGTATCGCGTTTTATTCCAGATAGTTTTGCCTATAAGCCAGTGACAGCCGATCAGGTGGCTCATACTATGGTCGAGGCCGCGCTAACTCAGACGGTAAAATTTGAAATTTATGATAATTTACGCATACAAAAAATGAAATGAGGGGAAAACACCGTGTCTACAGCAGCATTTGTCACCTGTGACTTGTTAGATGATCATCCAGAACTAGAGCTTCAGGTAGTGACACCTTGCCTGGACGGTAAATTTTTCAAGAGTTATGGGGCGCGCAAAACCTTTGGCGGTCAGATTGTGACAGTAAAATGTTTTGAAGATAACTCGCGGGTGAAAGAGTTGTTGGCCACAGATGGAACAGGCAAGGTCCTGGTGGTGGATGGTGGTGCCTCCATGCGCTGTGCCTTGATGGGTGACCTGATTGCCGAATCAGCGGTAAAAAATCACTGGAATGGCGTAATTATTTATGGTTGCGTTCGTGATGTCGATGCGATTGCTGAACTTGATCTTGGTGTGCATGCATTGGCGGCTATTCCGCAAAAGAGCAACCGCAAGGGTGTGGGTGAAGTTGATATCTCTCTCTGTTTTGGTGGTGTCACGTTTAATGCAGGCGAGTATGTTTATGCAGACAATAATGGTATTGTGGTGTCTAAAACAGCATTAGTGGCTTAATCGGCTGAAATCTGCATTTCTGCATGCAAGAATAACAACAAAACTCATCTGTACCCTGAAAGACAGGATGTTTACATTCTGTCTTTCAGTTTAATAAAACAAAAAACAGGAAAATAGTATGTTGGGTCATCAAATTAAAGTTGTACAAGCTTTGGCCTCTTCAATCGCTGAAGGTGGACGTGGGATGGTGGGTACACCGTTTCCAAATCAGCCTGAAAAAGCCTTGAAGCTCTATGAATACGAGGGTTCACCATTTTGTCGTCGGGTGCGTGAAGTCATGACCTTGCTAAATCTGGATTATGAAGTTTATCCATGTCCACGAGGGGGTACTCATTTCCGTCCTGAGGTGCAGCAATTGGGTGGAAAACTGCAATTTCCTTTTTTAGTTGATGAAAATACCGGTGATCGACTCTATGAGTCTCAGGATATTATCGATCATCTGTTCAAGCATTATGGCAAAACCGGCAAAACTCCCAAGAAATATGCTCACTATCCTAAAATTCCAGTGGCTGCAATTGCGGGAACCGTCCTCAATGGTTTACGCGGCGGAATGGTGAATCCCAAGATTAAGGATCGGCCAACACCTGAACTGTTATTAGAATTATGGGGCTTTGAGGCCAGTCCTTATACTCGAATTGTACGCGCCGTTTTGAGTGAACTGGAAGTGCCGTTTGTTTTTCATAATGTCGCTAAAGAGCGCTGGCAAGATTATGGACCGGCCAAATTGCGTTTAAAACCGGGAAAATATGAACCACTACCAGGCGGTAAGCGTGAACATTTGTTTGAAATGATGGGAAATAATATTCAGCTTCCCTATCTGGTCGATCCAAATACAGATACCAAAATGTTTGAATCGGCTGAGATTGTGAAATATTTAAAACAGCAATACGGTACTGCTTAAAGTAGACAGCTCGTATAACTTCAAAAGATTTTCTATCTTGAACTGCCATCTGCTAAACAGATGGCATTTTTTATGTCTATGATATGGAAAACGGGCGTAAGCGCTTCTCGCTGCTTAAAACTTCAGATAATAAAAAATAAATAAATCATGATTTTTAGTGTGATTTTGTTTATATTTTAATCTTAAAGGGGATATATAAAAATAAATATAAGGGGCGTGCTTATGACAGCATCGGAGGCAGTCTTGCCAGTACCAGTATTAATCGTTGAAGATGAATATGTCATCCAGCGCCGTTTAAAAATCATATTAAGCAATCTAGGTTATAACGAAGACGTTCTGCTATTTGCCAACACGGTTAAAGAAGCATATTCCATAGTTCAGCAACAGCCGATTGCACTGGCCTTAGTAGATTTGGGGTTGCCAGATGGAAGTGGGATTTCAATTATTGAAAAAATCCGCGAACAGGACGCACAAGCGTTGATTCTGGTGGTGTCTGCCTGGAGTACCCAGGATAGCCTGTTTAGGGCAATTCAGGCTGGTGCGACCGGTTATGTGCTTAAAGAACGGGATGATGTCGAAGTCGCCTTGGCTATTCGCAGTATTTTGCGTGGCGGTGCACCGATTGATCCCTTTATTGCCCGTGAAATTTTAAAACAGATTTCTACTCCCACCATTTCATCAACAGTAGAGCAGAACAGGTCAGCTGCGGATCAGGAAACGCTCACACACCGGGAGCAGGAAATCCTGTACTTGGTTGCGCAAGGTCTGAGTAATCGTGAAATTGCCGAGCAGCTCTGTGTATCACGCTATACCGTCGAAAGTCATATTAAGCATATTTACCGCAAACTCTCGGTCAGTAAACGTACTAAGGCGATCAGTACCGCACGGCATCTGGGAATTCTGTAATGTCATCTGCTTGTTCCAGAAGCAGCAAACGGCAGCGACTGAAATGGATCGGTGTTTTTGTCCTGTGCAGCTGGCTTTGCTTGTTCTGTAGGATGAGTCAGGCGCAAAGCCATTTTCAGATTAATGATCTTTGTCAGGTGAAGATCGACTATATTCAGAAGGTTCAGGCTCAGGGTCCTACCGAGATGCCGACATCGGGCTGGCAAAGCGTACGTTTGCCGGATAACTGGCAGAACAACTGGAAGAATTATCATGGGGGTGCCTGGTACAAGATTGTCTGGCGCTGGTCATGCCAAGACAACATCCGCCTTGCAGAACCGGTTGCCTTTTCTATTGATTATATTAATTCGGCAGGTGCCGTATTCCTGAATGGTGACTTGCTTTGGTCTGACCGGAACTTGCAAGAGCCCTTGTCGAAAAGCTGGAATATGCCACGTTACTGGGTTTTCCCGATTAGCGGTTTGCGTAAAGACAGTAATGAAATCCTGATTTATGTAAATGGCTACAGTTTCCAAAGCGCGGGCCTGGGCAATATTCAGTTTAATAATGTGTTGGTGAATAGCCAGCAGTATTTGGAAAAAATCTGGGATCGCCGTACCGTATTCCAGATCAATATGATTTTCTCTGCCACGATTGGGCTGATCTGTTTCATTATCTGGTTATTCCGGCGTTCAGAAACCACTTTTGGCTGGCTGGCACTCAGTTCACTGTTGTGGATTCTGTTTATTTCCAATGTCTTGACTACAGAAAATTTTCCATTTCGCTCCACGATTTCGGCAGCTAAAGCCAATATGCTTTTTTTTATTGCTTATATCCATTGTTTCTGTCTGTATCTGATCCGCTTTGTAAAACAGAAATTTAAGCAGCTAGAGCGAGGATTTATTCTGGTCAGCATTCTGTCTAGCCTACTGGTGATGATCAGTCCCTTGGATTATCTGGAGCAGGTACTGGGCGGAGTATTTATCTTCTATGTATTGTTCTTTGTTAGTTGTACTATGTATGTCAGCTATCAGGCCATTAGAACCCGAAATGGAGAATATCTCTTCCTGACGTTATGTCTTTGGGGGATTTTGCTGTGTGTAGTTATCGACTTGATCATGTTGAACCAAACCAAGGTCAATGAGTTTTCACCTTTATCTCCCTATACCTCACCAATTATTACCTTGTTTGTCGTGCTGATTATGGGCACACGCCTGAATCGTAATGTCAGGAAAATCGAAAAATTTAATACCCAGTTAGAACGTAAAGTCCAGCAGGTCAGTGCTGACCTGAATAAAAGCCTGAGCGATAAACATCAATTGGAGCTGACGAATGTTCGTCTGCAAGAGCGGATTAATCTGTCACATGAACTGCATGACGGGTTGGGAGGGTCTATTGTCCGTTCCATGATTCTGGTGGATCAAAGTAGCGAAACAGTTTCTAAACAGCAGTTTCTTTCCATGCTGAAACTGCTCAGAGATGATCTCAGACAAATCATTGACAGTGGTTCATCTATTGAAAATAAAGTCCCACAAACGCCGGTACTCTGGATCGCACCGGTACGTTATCGTTTTACCCAGTTGATGGAAGAAATGGAGATTGAAGTTGAATGGTCATTTCCAAAAGTCTGGCAGCGTGAACCGACTGCATTACAGTGTTTGACCCTGATTCGGGTGGTTGAAGAAAGTCTGACCAATATCATTAAGCACAGTCAGGCCAGTCAGGTAAAAGTCAGTCTGGAATATTCACAGCCGCATCAGCTTACTTTGAGTATTCAGGATAATGGCATCGGTTTCGATGCTGACATGGTGCAAAAAAATGGCTTGAGTATTGGAATGCGCAGCATGAAAATGCGGATTGAGCGTATGGGGGGATTGTTCCAGATTGAATCCGAGCAAGGAAATACGCTGATTCGGGTGGTACTGGAACTTTATCAGCCTTAAGTGGCTAGAATTTTAGACTCTGAAAATAAAAGAGGATCATGTGATCCTCTTAAAATTATTGCTTAAATAGAGCCTTGGAAAGCTTACTCGTCGTCAGCAGGTGGAACCAGCATTAACACGGCTTCATTTAATAATGCCGCAACATCTTCCAGAATTTCTTCATCAGCGAAGTCTTCACCGAATAACAACGCTTCACCATCTGCAAGCTGTTTGAGTTTTGCAGTGAATGCCTCAGAGATGGACACACCTTCACCATTAGCCCAGAACAAAACATTGCCGTCTGTTTCAGTATAGAGTAGGCGTGACGCAGGTTCGAGCATCAGGCTATAACCCTGATCAAGTGCTTCTTCCAGATCACCTGTACCGATTTCTTCTGCTTCAGGCAGGTTTTCAGGATATTTAGGTTCGGACATCAAGCTCATGATGGCATCTTCGAGAACATTGGAATTATGCAGTTGCTGCATGATGTGTTCTTTCAGATATTCCAGCTCATTGCTGCTCACTTCACCGATAGCACCGACTTGATCACGGATGATATCCAGCAGCGGGTTGCGCAGCGTTTCATTTTCAGAGAATTTATCCCCGACACGATCCATCATGTCACTGATATTTGGCATGCGGAAACCGAATGAATAAGTCAGGCAGTCATCTTCAGCCACGCCGTAATGAGCCAGACCAGGCGGCACATAGAGCAAGTCGCCAGGTGCCAGCACTTCATCAAAGTTCACTTCTATTTCAGGCAATAATTTAAGCGGTTGACCCGGAACAAATGGAGTTTCGGTATCACACATTTGCCCAAGCTGCCAGCGACGATGGCCATAGCCTTGTACCAGAAACACATCATAGAAATCGAAATGCTTGCCGACTGAACCGCCTTGCGGTGCATAAGACACCATGATGTCATCGCGACGCCATTGTGGAATAAATGGGAATTTTTTCCAAAGTGCCGACAGGTCAAATGAATAGTGATCTACAGCCTGAACCAAAAGCGTCCAGAGCTTGGGCATTTTCTGGAAATCTGCTTTGAGCAAAGGTGAAGATTTCACGCTCCATTGATTCGGATCACGATCTTTCTGCTTGATGAGACGGGCAGTGACATGTTCTTCAAGCGCAAGTTCCATCACATCATTGGGTTCAAGCAAACTGGCGATTTCAGGCATTGCATTACGCACCAGTAAAGGTTTCTTTTGCCAGTATTCGCTAAGGAATTGTTCAGCGGTAATACCGCCTAGTACGTCTAAAGGTTGAGACATAGAGTAAAGCCTGAATTTAAAGGGAGAGATTAAGGAACCAAAATTTTTAATTCACGAAGAATATGACAGAGCTTGATCATTGGCATGCCCATCAGCGTGGTCTGATCTTGTCCGATCATTTCTTCAAACAAGCTGATACCGAGGCTTTCACATTTGAAACTGCCTGCACAATGCAAAGGTTGTTCAATTTCGACATAACGCTCGATTTCGGCCTGAGAAAGTTTACGAAACTTGACTTTATAGTGTTCGACCAGACTTTGTTCAAAACCGGTCGATAGTTGCTGTACACTGAGCGCAGTACTAAAATAGACAATCTTGTCCGAGTTGGCTTGTAGCTGGCGAATGGCCTTTTCAGTCGTTAACGGTTTACCAATAAAAATATCCGGCGCACCTTCACGCCATGCCACCTGATCTGAGCCGATCACAATCGCTTCTGGATTCTGTTCGGCAATATATCTGGCTTTCTCGAAAGCCAGTCGTTGTGCCAGATCATCTGCGTGATTTTCCCCGCGAGGAGATTCATCAATATCCGGTACCATGGAAATATAATCAATATGCAGACGATCCATCAGCGCTTTGCGGGTTTGACTGGATGATGCCAAGATAATCTGTGCAGAATTCATTAGACAGCATATTCCTCAAGAATATTTAACGGTACATAAGCCAGAACAGCTTTGTGACAGGCTTGCAGCTTGATTGGAGGTGCTTGACCCGCTTCATAGGCTTCGACCCAGCGCGTTACGCAGATACACCAGAAATCGCCAGGTTGCAGGCCCGGGAAATCCAGTTCGGGCAAAGGCGTAATCAGGTCATTACCGACTTTTTGAGAAAAATTCAGAAATTCTGAGGTCATTTGCGCGCAAACCGTATGCTGGCCCAGATCGGTGGTCGCAGTATGGCAAAAGCCATTGCGGAAATATCCGGTAATCGGATCGAAGCAACAGCTGGACAAAGGCTCACCTAACACGTTCAAACGGTTAAGATTTGGATCAGGATGTATCGACATAGGGACTGAATCTAAAAGAGGCTTTTTTCTATCATAACAAAACTTTGGCATTCATAATGTTTTCTGCAAAAGATGCTAACCTTTTTCTGCATAATCATTTAAAATCGCCTGGTTTTAATATCTATAAAGTGAGCTCTACATGAACTTTCAGCGTATGACTGACCTCGATTTAGCAGGTAAACGTGTTCTGATCCGTGAAGATTTAAACGTTCCTGTTAAAAATGGTGTGATCACCAGCGATGCGCGTCTTCGTGCAGCATTGCCAACGATTAAAGCAGCACTAGAAAAAGGCGCTGCAGTCATGGTGTATTCTCATCTGGGTCGTCCGGTTGAAGGTGAGCCTAAAGCTGAACAGTCACTTGCTCCTGTAGCGGCTTACTTGACTGAAGCTTTGGGCCAAGAAGTGAAACTGTTTACTGACTATTTAGATGGCGTTGATGTTCAGCCAGGTCAGGTAGTTCTACTGGAAAATTGCCGTTTTAACGTCGGCGAGAAGAAAAACAATCCTGAACTTGCAGCAAAATATGCAGCATTGTGTGATGTATTCGTGATGGATGCCTTTGGTACAGCACACCGTGCAGAAGCATCTACTGAAGGCGTAGCGCGTCTGGCTAAAGTTGCAGCTGCAGGTCCTTTACTGGCAGCTGAACTTGATGCGCTTGGTCGTGCACTGCAAACCCCTGAAAAGCCAATGGTGGCGATTGTTGCAGGTTCTAAAGTCTCTACCAAGCTAGATGTTTTAACCTCACTTTCTGATATCTGTGATCAATTGATCGTTGGTGGCGGTATTGCCAACACTTTCCTTGCTGCGGCAGGCTATAACGTGGGCAAATCACTGTGTGAAAAGGATCTAATCGATACAGCAAAAGCCATTGCTGCAAAAGTATCAGTTCCACTTCCAACTGACGTAGTCGTTACAGATGCCTCTGAAATTAACTTTGAAGATTTCTTGGGTTCATTGGCTGCTGCGAAAGCGACGGTGAAAAACGTTGCAGATGTTGCTGACAACGACATGATCCTAGATGTAGGTCCAGAAACTGCGAAAGCATTTGCAGAAATCCTGAAAACCTCTAAAACCATTCTTTGGAATGGCCCGGTCGGCGTATTTGAAGTAGATCAATTCGGTGAAGGGACTAAAACTTTATCTTTAGCAATTGCTGAATCGGAAGGTTTTTCGATTGCGGGCGGTGGGGATACACTTGCTGCGATTGATAAATATGAAGTGGCTGACAAAATTGGTTATATCTCGACGGGTGGCGGTGCATTCCTTGAATTCGTTGAAGGTAAAACCCTTCCTGCAGTTGCGGTATTGTTAGAACGTGCTTAATGGCATGTCCTAAGCTAAAAAGCTGGCCAAGTGCCAGCTTTTTTTTATGTCATTTTTTTGACAGTGAAAACTTACCCTTCATGGCTTCGTCATTAAAATGCAATAAATCTGTCATAAGATGCAGTCATTAAATCACCAAATGACGAGAATACGTGATGAAAAAACAGTTAACTACGGCAGTATTATTAGCAGCATCTCTGGCACTGACTGCATGTGCAAAACAGGAAAGCGCACCAGAAGCTGAAGCAGAAAGCTCGGCAGCAGTGGCGGATCAGACTGTAACTCCAGAACAGCAAGCCGCCATTGACGCCATTGATCAGCCAATTCTAGACGAAAAAAATACCGATATCCCGGCTGAAGTTGCCAATGCGCCAGCCGATGAAGCAACTGCAGACGAGTCGGTTGCTGCGACTTCAGAGCCTGTAGCACCTTAATCCGGTTGATGTGACACAAAATCCCTGCAAATGCAGGGATTTTTTTTAAATAGTGTTATTTGTTGCTGAATTGAAACCTTTGAACATGTAGAATATGTGGCATTCACTGGGAGGATATTATGGCTCTTATTTCATTGCGCCAGCTCTTGGATCACGCCGGCGAACATGCTTACGGCGTACCAGCATTTAACGTAAACAACTTAGAACAAATGCGTGCAATTATGCTTGCAGCAGATGCAACCAATTCACCTGTTATCGTACAAGCATCTGCGGGTGCGCGTAAATATGCAGGCGCTCCGTTCTTGCGTCACCTAATTTTGGCTGCAATTGAAGAATGGCCACATATTCCAGTGGTAATGCATCAAGACCACGGTACCAGCCCTGACATTTGTCAACGTTCAATCCAGTTAGGCTTTTCATCAGTAATGATGGACGGTTCACTGGGTGAAGACGGTAAAACACCAACTTCATATGAATATAACGTTGATGTAACTCGCCGTACAGTTCAAATGGCACATGCGTGTGGCGTATCTGTTGAAGGTGAAATCGGTTGTTTGGGTAGCCTTGAAACAGGTATGGCGGGTGAAGAAGATGGCGTAGGCGCAGAAGGCGTACTGGATCATTCTCAACTCCTGACTTCAGTTGAAGAAGCGCGTAGCTTCGTTGCTGATACCAATGTTGATGCGCTTGCAATTGCAGTAGGTACTTCACACGGTGCGTACAAGTTCACGCGTCCACCTACAGGTGATATTCTTGCGATTGACCGCATTAAAGAAATTCACGCAGCACTTCCAAACACGCATCTTGTCATGCACGGTTCAAGCTCTGTGCCACAAGAATGGTTGGCAGTGATTAACCAGTATGGCGGCGACATCAAGGAAACTTACGGTGTTCCGGTTGAGCAGCTGGTTGAAGCGATCAAACACGGCGTGCGCAAGATCAACATCGATACTGACTTGCGTTTAGCATCTACCGGTGCAATGCGTCGTATGATGGCTGAAAAACCAAGCGAATTCGATCCACGTAAATTCTTCAGCGCAACGGTTGATGCCATGAAGCAAATTTGTGTTGACCGTTACGAAGCTTTTGGTACTGCAGGTAATGCAGACAAGATTCGCCCAATTTCTTTAGAGAAAATGGTGTCACACTATAAATAATTCCCAGTGAATTATTTATAAAAAAAGCCCACTGCTGCACATGTGGGCTTTTTTGTAGACTCATAAATATCAAGAATAAGAGCAGCATATGGAACTGATTTTCGCAGCAGCGCTATGCAGCGTTGTGGTCTCAATATTATTAAAAGTCGCTAAAAATAAGGGCTTGAGTCCAATACACATGATTAGCTGGAACTATATGACAGCCAGTCTCTTGTGTTTTTTCTGGTTCAAGCCTGATATTCAACATATTTCAATGTCTCAGACGCCTTGGCTGCTTATTCTGGCTCTGGGTGTTTTGCTTCCGAGCGTATTCCTGTTTTTGGCCAAGGCTTTGCAAACAGCTGGAATTTTAAAAACCGAAATTGCCCAGCGACTTTCTGTAGTCTTGTCACTGGCTGCGGCCTATTTCATTTTTCAGGAACAGTTTAATCAGCTGAAAATACTGGGGATCGCTTTAGGCATTGGCGCAGTGCTGTGCATCCTGTTTTCACATCGACAAAGTACAGGACAGGGCAGTCAGGGAATGTTGTATCTGGGCTTGGTCTGGGTCGGTTATGCACTGATTGATGTATTGTTGAAATATACAACCAGTCTAGGTTTGCAATTCGCGGTGGCGCTGAATCTGATATTTTTTTGTGCCCTGATCATTTCGATGGGCTATCTTTTAATCAAATATAAAAGCTTGGGCTCGATGCAGAATATCGGCGCTGGTCTGTTATTGGGTTTCCTGAATTTTGCCAATATTGCTTTCTATGTCAAAGCCCATATGCTGCTTAAGGATTCACCTGCGATCGTCTTTGCTGGCATGAATATTCTGGTGGTGGTATTTGGTGTTATTGCAGGTCTGGTATTCTTTAAAGAACGGCTCAAACCTGCAAGTACTGTAGGGCTGCTGCTAGGCTTGACTAGTGTGATTTGCCTAGCTTATGCAATGTCTGCTTGACATAAGAAGATGCAAATTCAATCGGATGTCGGAGCAGGTCGCCTGCTTCGGCCAGTCCAAGCAATAAACCGACCTGTTGGCAGTCTGGACAGTGCGGATAACGATGCTGTTGCTCTTTATAGTGCTGGAGATAAATTTTATCGCAATGATGGCATTCAAATTTCAGGGATTTGGATGTAAGGAGCGACATAGATGACCTCTATTGTTATTCTATTAGATGTAAATTAAATAAAGCAAAAAATAGGCCCGAATTGATATGGAAAGGGGCGCTTGACCCCTTTTATAGCATAAATTCCTTACAGTTTGGTGAAAATATCTTCAGCAGGTAGGCGTGATTTAGGTAGTTTGGCATTGAAATCATTTTCACTGCGATAGCCTAAAGTCAGCAATACAGAGGGGATCAAGCCTTGTTCTGCAAGTTGTAATTCTTCACTAATCATCTCTTCGTCAAAGCCGCCAATTGGTGTGGCATCGACACCTTCAATTCCGGCAGCCAAGAGCATTTGACCGAGTGCAATAAAGGTCTGGTTTTCAGCCCAACGCTGAATATCACCTTTTTCATTACGATAATAATGAATATAACCTGCACGGGTATTTTTCTGACCTTCTTTGGCGGATTCATCTTTAAATCGGCCACTGAGATCATCGCGGTTCAATAAGTTTTCCAGATGCAACTCATTAATATCGGCTTTGGTGCAGAATAAAATGGTATGGGATGAATCCAGAACTTTGGGTGCATTGTAGGCATAAGTACCAACCAACGCTTTGGCAATGCGCTGTTTGGCTGCATCATGATCGGCAATAAAAAAATGCCAAGGCTGAATATCGATTGAAGAGGGTGTCAGACGCAAAATTTCTAATAAGCGCTCGAACTGTTCTGCCGGGATTTTCTTGCTAGGATCATAGGCTTTAGTGGTATAGCGGGTCTGCGTGATCTTGAGTAAATCCATCAATGGGCTCCAATCTTTTTAAATAAACAGCGAGTAGAAGTTTTAAATATATACATTTTTCACATCCCCTGATTATTACAATAAAAAAGCATCAGGCAAAGCCTGTTTTGAGATGATCTTGAGCTGGATTCAAGCAAAACTTAGAGTTAAATCAGATTAAAATCCAGTTTTTGTCTATTGGCACTTTTAAGCGAGAAGCGTTTAATAAGAGGCATCGCCAGCAACATGCAAATAGGTTAGCGGATGCAAGTGACCAATTACTTTAAACACAAACTGAAAACCCAGCAGCAAATCGGCTTATGGATTGGATTGGCAGATGCCTATGGCACCGAGATTGCGGCAAATGCAGGTTATGACTGGCTGCTGATTGATGGTGAGCATGCACCCAGTGATTTGAGAACGACTTTGTCGCAACTGCAAAGTATTGCTGCTTATCCCTCGCAAGCAGTGGTACGACCACCCATTGGTAGCGTACAACTGATCAAGCAACTCCTTGATATCGGTGCACAAACGTTGTTGATTCCGATGGTAGAAACCGTGGAACAGGCCGAACTCATGGTCAGGGCAGTCCGTTATCCGCCTGAAGGAATTCGTGGCGTTGGTGCTGCACTGGCACGTGCCACCCGCTGGAACAGCATTCCAAATTATTATCAGACGGCACATGAAGAAATCTGTTTATTAATCCAGATTGAATCGGTCACAGGACTTGAAAATCTGGATGCTATTCTTCAGATCAACGGGATTGATGGCGTGTTTATTGGCGCCGTTGATCTATCTGCCACTATGGGTTATCAAGGTGATCCGAATCATCCTGAAGTACAAAAAGCTGTAATTGATGCAATCCAGCGGATTCGTTCTGCAGGCAAAGCTGCAGGAATTCTGTCAACCCAGCATGAAGTGACGCTAAAATATATCGAACTTGGCACTGAGTTTGTAGCAGTGGGCGTAGATACCAGTGTTTTGATGAATTCCTTACGTGATCTATTGGGGAAATATAAAAAGGATATCAATGTGAATAATCCGACTAGCGGTTATTAATCAACTAGAGATTCTGAATGAATAGCTTAACTGGATATTTGGTTTATTTTTAACCAGAAATTGTTGGGGGATGAGCTATTCATTCAACTATAAGAAAATCATAATGAACCTTCAAGAAGTAGAACAATTTTTACAAAAACAGCAGAACACCTTAAAGAATAAACGTCAGCAAAGAACTAGACGAGCGCAACAAGCTCTTTTATGATTCACGTACTGTTTGCAGCCTTAAATGCTATTCTTTTAATCCTTAATTATCAAAAGACAGGAGAGTGGAACTTGTTGTACCTCGCACTGAGTTTCATGTCTCTAATATTGATTTTCAAATATTTAAAGACAGGTTTTGTTTATAAATATAAATGAAATAACATTAAAATGAATTTTAGATAATAAGAGTTAAAAGCCTAAAAATTAACAAAGCATGAGAAAAGTTCTTAAAAATCCCATTCTATTGTCATTACAATGTAATTTTGCTTTTGCTAGATAAATAGCTTACACTGGTTGCACTTCAAGCAAGTACTGTTCTTGCTTCTATTATTATTTTAAGCTGATTGTGATGTACTTTTCAGTTCAAGTATTTGAACTCAAATAAGATCTACTAACCATAGAACTATTATGTAAACTAGGTTGTTATTAATCTCTCTCCATATAGTCACAAAAAGCTCATATCGTGTGAGTAAATATTTTGATCAAAATCAATGAATGGCATATTGCCACTGCCGCTGATGGCAATGAAATTAACGTGAAACTGGTTCCATTAAAGCGTAAGCAAAATACAATGGACGGTTTTATCTGGGTTGAAGTCGGTAAAATGATTCAATTGCCAACGGGTGAGGAATTTCAGTTCAATCTCGATGGTAAAAGTTTCTATACTGGGGTAAATCAGCTTTATCGTCTGTGTTAAGCAGATCAATATCGTAAAAAAGTGGCTGATTAATATCGCCACTTTTTTAGTTTCAGGGTGTCAAAATTTTGATCTTCCTGAATTTCCAGAATCTCAGCACTGTCTTCTTTCCAGTCGCCCAGTACAATTCTTTTTTTCTTAGCTAACTGATGAATAGCTGCGCGATGTGTATGACCATGGATCAGTACATCTACGTCCTGTAATGCCAGCTCAACTGCATGTGGGTTGACATCCATCACTTCATAGCTTTTAAACTGTTGTGCCTGATGGCTTTGTTGACGAAAGCGGTTAGCCAGTCTGGTTCGAAATGAAAGCGGGGTTTTTCTTAAGAAGCCCAGTAGCCAGGGATGACGAATAATTTTTTTAAAACGCTGATAAGAAATATCATCGGTGCATAGTGCATCGCCATGTTCCAGGCGAAAACGTGTTCCGGCAATAATCAGCTGATCGATTTCGGGAAGAAGCTGTCCGCCAAATCGAGCTAAAAATTTACTTCCCAAGACAAAATCCCGGTTGCCGGCTTGAAAATAGACCTGATTCCCAGCCTGAGTAAACTGTTTTAATGCAGTGACAATTTCGTCCAGCCATGGAGAGGTATAGTCATCACCAATCCAGGCATTGAACCAGTCACCCAGAATATACAATTGGGTATTTTGATTTTGATATTCAGTTAATAAATCTAAAAACCCCCGAACAAGTCGAGGGTGATCAGGTGACAAATGTAAATCTGAGATAAACAGATAGGTCACGAATCTTTTCCTTTTATTCCTCTCTAGATCCCTCATTCATATGAGGGATTTTCCATTACACTGTTTTAAAGCGTTGCTTTAAAACTCATAAAAGAACGGAGAGGACGTTTTTTATTCAGAAATGATTTTTGCAGATTCGATTACTACGTTTTCTAGAGGAACGTCAGCGTGGTAGCCACGGTTGCCAGTACGTACGTTTTTGATTTCGTTCACAACGTCCATACCTTCAACGACTTTACCAAATACGGCATAACCCCAACCTTGAGCAGTTTTACCAGAGTGGTTAAGGAATGAGTTGTTTTTCACGTTAATGAAGAACTGAGCAGAAGCAGAATGCGGTGCTTGAGTACGCGCCATTGCAATCGTACCTTCGTCATTGGTCAAGCCGTTGTCTGCTTCGTTTTCGATTGCATCACGTGTTGCTTTTTCTTTGAAGTTTTCATCCATGCCGCCGCCTTGGATCATGAAACCATCAATAACACGGTGGAAAATTACGCCGTCATAAAAACCGTCACGTACGTATTCTAAAAAGTTAGCTACGGTTTTAGGTGCTTTTTCAGCATTGAGTTCTAGAACAATACGACCTTTATTGGTGTTTAATTCGACTTGAGGAAAACTCATTGTGTAATCTCCTGATCATGGACGAGTGCCATGGTTTTTTCTGAATGAGTGAAGCATAAGCAAACTACATTCGACAAGGCAAGTAAAAACATTATTTTCTTTGTTAAAAGCATAAAAATAATACCTTATTTATACGTTGATTTATCAAGGCATTTCAAATGCAGCCAGTCAGGGCGTTATATTTCGGACAGGCACGAATTGAATCATTTTCCAGTTTCGTAAAGTGTTGATATTTTAGTTTTGGGCAGCTTGCTGTATTTTCACTTTTTAAAATGAGTGAATTGAAATCAAATACCGTAGTTAGCGGTTGAGAGATTAAGCACCTATAGTTAAACTAAGGAACTTTGATAATGAATATACGTACAACTTGTACGATGAAATATTCGTTAATCCCTTTTTAACTTTAGAAGTGAATGATTGATCATGAAGCCAAATGATGTTGTGACATCTCTGCCCGAGAACCCGACCCAGAAGAACAATGCAGTCGATTCAGTGCAGCAGCAAGAACAACAACCAGGCTTGGACTTTGTACGTCAGGTCATTACTGATGATTTAGCCGCTGGTCGTACTCAACAGGTGGTGACGCGTTTTCCGCCTGAGCCGAATGGCTATTTACATATTGGCCATGTGAAAGCAATTTGCTTGAACTTCGGTATTGCTGAAGAATTTAAAGGTGTGTGTAACCTGCGTTTTGACGATACCAACCCGGATGCCGAAGAGCAGGAATATGTGGATGGTATTGCCAATGATGTGAAATGGCTGGGTTTCCAATGGGAAGGCGAGCCGCGTTATGCATCAAGCTATTTCGATCAACTTTATACCTGGGCAGTTCAGCTGATTGAGCAGGGCGATGCCTATGTGGATTTGCAAAGCCCTGAAGAGATCCGTTTGAACCGCGGTAATTTCGTTGAGCCAGGCAAAAACTCGCCACAACGCGATGCAACGGTTGCAGAAAACCTGGAGCGTTTTGAGAAAATGCGCAGCGGTGAATATGCAGAAGGTCAGGCTGTATTACGTGCCAAGATTGATATGACTTCACCGAACGTGCATATGCGTGATCCGATTCTGTATCGTATCCTGCATTCTGAACACCATCAGACTGGCGATAAATGGAAAATTTATCCAATGTATGACTATGCGCATCCATTGTCTGATGCGATTGAAGGCATTACGCATTCACTCTGTACCCTGGAATTCCAGGATCATCGTCCGTTCTATGATTGGGTAGTGGCAAAAGTTAAATCACCATCCGTGCCACGTCAGTATGAATCGAGCCGTTTGAATGTGGACTATACCATCACCTCGAAACGTAAATTACGTAAACTGGTGGAAGGTAGCTATGTTCAGGGCTGGGATGACCCACGTATGCCAACTGTAGTCGGTATGCGTCGTCGTGGTTTCACACCTGAAGGTCTACGTGATTTCTGTCAACGTGTCGGTGTATCGAAGGTTGATGGCAGTATCGTCGATGTAGCCATGCTGGAATATTGTATTCGCCAGTCTCTGGAAAACACTGCCGCTCGTGGTATGGCTGTGTTAAATCCATTAAAAGTGACTTTAACCAACTTGCCAGCCGATATGGATCTGACCCATTCACGTCATCCGAATGTCGATATGGGCGAACGTGTTATTCCATTGACTACTGAACTGTATATTGATCGTAAAGACTTTGAAGAAGAGCCACCAAAAGGCTTTAAACGTTTGATTCCGGGCGGTGAAGTGCGTCTGCGTCATGCGTATGTGATCAAGTGCGACGATGTGATTAAAGATGAAAATGGTGAGGTGGTTGAACTGAAATGTTCAATTGATCCTGAAACCCTAGGCAAGAACCCTGAAGGCCGTAAGGTGAAAGGCGTGATTCACTGGGTATCTGCGACGAAGGGTGTTCCTGCGGAAGTGCGTATTTACGACCGTCTGTTCACCGAATCTGATCCAGAAGTGGGTGATGACTTTCTGGCAAACCTGAACCCTGAATCATTAAAGGTGGTTCAAGCCGTGATTGAGCCTGCATTAGCGCAAGCACAACCGGAAGACCGGTTCCAGTTTGAGCGTGAAGGCTATTTTGTGGCTGATCAATATGATCATTCCAGCGAAAAACCGGTATTCAACCGTATCCTTGATCTTAAGGACAGCTTTAAACCGGGCAAATAAGCTGGTTTAAGTCAGAATGTAAAAAGCCCAACTCTGGTTGGGCTTTTTCAATACAGCAGGGAACATTCCATGATTGTGCGTGATAAGAATAATAGTTTAGGTTTACTGTTTGCCTGGCAGGGAACGATTCTGCCCAAGGTGCTGCCCGCATTAATCTTGGTGGTCTTTATTTCCGCTTTACTAGTGTATTTGAGTCAGGCGCATTTCGTCAGCCTTCATACCGTCCCGGCAATTGGTTTTACCATCTTTGGTGTGATTCTCTCGATCTTTCTGAGTTTTAGAAATACGGCCTGCTATGATCGCTGGTGGGAAGGGCGCAAGCTTTGGGGCGCGCTGATTGCAACTACACGTCATTTATGCCGTGACAGCCATGTGCTAGATGATCAAATCCGTGAAGTTTTGCTATATCGCATGATGCTATTTACCCATCTATTACGTGATCGGCTGAGACAGCAAACGCCCAGTATTCAGGCTTATGAAGCCACTGCCGGTTTTGAACCCAAGTCATTTGAGCAATTGCCCATGCAAATCAATCCATCCCAATGGGTGCTGGAACAGATGCAAAAAGAGCTGGTGCAGCAATATAAGCAGGGCAAGATCAGCGATATTATTTATAACAACCTGAATCAGCACACTGTGGCTTTGGGAGATATTCAGGCCGGTTGCGACCGGATTTTGTCAACGCCATTACCATTTTCTTATTCGGTGTTGTTGCATCGCGCGGTTTATTCTTTTTGCTTTATCTTGCCTTTCAGTTTGCAGGCGAATTTAGGCCTGTGGACGCCGATACTGGTCGGATTGATTGCTTATATGCTGCTCGGGCTGGATGAACTCAGTGCGGAGCTGGAAGAACCTTTTGGCCTGCAGGACAACGATCTGCCGCTAGACTCAATTGTACGGCTGGTCGAGCGGGAAACTCTAAGCTCTTTAGGTAAAGCACTACCTGAGGCGATTCAAGCCAGAAAAGGCTATTTAACCTGATTCCTTATCTGAATCTTCAAAATGTAAACACGAACTTAAAATTTCTTGCTCACAAAAAATCATCGGCAGGCTGAGCTTTAAATTAACGATGTTTAAGATTGGTCAGGTCTGACACTTTAGTTTTAGCCTGATCTTGCAATTCACGGTATTGTTGCAAACGCAGATTGGCTTTATCTCTGAGCTTCTTCTTGATGTACAGCGCCAATGCGAAACTGGTGGTGGTCAGGGTCAGGAACATGCTGTTCATAAAACTCATCATCGAGCTGATATAACCAATCGTGGTCAGACGATTCATCATATAAATCACTTGCGGGCTGCTTTCTACGCCGGTAATGGCCCAGGTACACAAATGTTCGCAATTATTAATAATCAAATGATAGTTATTTTCATGCATTCTGGATCGCATGCGGCGCACCACTTTACGACCTTTATATTTTGCTGAGTCATAATGCTGCATATGAATCGGTTTGCCATGACTGAATTTTTCAATCGAGGTGATTTCAATGGGGCGTTTCTTGAATAAATGCGCAAAGCCGGAATAATGAATGACACGACCACGTCCGGCGTAAATCCCATGATGGGTATAACCGAAATGTTTAACCATAAGGTGTGCGCCTATGGGAAACCGTTTAGTCTGTTGCATATCAGAATTAAGCCATTTAAAAAGCATTGTCGTTTAATAGGAAGTGTACTGTGTTTTGCTAAATTAATCGATGCCTTGCCTGAGTTTCAGATCAGAATTGAAGAGTTATTAAGCCAAATTTAAAGGGATTTAAAGAAAGCAGAATTTAGAACATATTCTTCTGATAAAGGTTTTAAATAGCCTAAGCAAGCCTTAACATTTCTTCAAATCAAAGGGGATCAAATGAGTTGTTTAGAGTTTTCCTGCCTGATCTCTGAAGTTTTAAAGTTGGAGTTAATAAACTATGCTGAAATAGAGAAGACCAAACCCTTCAACTATAAACTTTCAAGCATAAAAAAAGCACCTGACTACGCAAGTGCTTTCTTTATACGGCTGTAATCTTGGCCGATTACTGCAATGGCAAGTGCTGAAGTTCATTCAGTTCTTTACGGCTATAGCCGCGAGATACCAGAACCTTTTTAATTCCGATGATTTCTTCATCAGTGGCTTTAGAAAGTGCTTCAAGAAGCTGTTCATTTGTCTTGCAAGAGCAATCATTTTCAACACAAGCAATTTGATTCTTGTGTTCATTGTGTTGTTCATTAGAAAACAACTTTTGCCAAAAACTCATAGAGCCTTCATACAACAACCTAACATAGAGTGAAATATAGCCAATTAAATAAATAAAGCAATAGGATCTATGTGATAAAAGCAGCAGTCAGGCTAGAAAATTTCCGATTGAAGCCCGAAGGTCTAACGATATTTCTTGCTGTACAAGTCAATATTTATTATTAAACATATGATTTTAAATATAAAAAATGGAGCTTTAAAAAGCTCCATTATTGTAACAATATAATAAATTGAAACAAACTCTTTATACTTTTTCCAATAAGACACCCGTCTCAACATGGTGCGTATACGGGAACTGGTCAAACATGGCGAACTTGCTGATTCTATGCGTTTGAGACAACTGTTTCAGATTGTCATATAAGGTATCTGGATTACAAGAAATGTAAATAATACGCTGGAAACGCTGTAACAGTTTCAGCGTTTCATCATCAATACCAGCACGCGGTGGATCGACAAATACCGTATCAAAGTCATAAGTCGAAATGTCAATTTGTGCTTCCTGCAAACGACGGAAAACACGTTCGCCATTATAGGCTTGAGTGAATTCTTCGGCAGACAGACGCGCAACCTGAATATTTTCAATCCGGTTCTGCTCAATATTCCACTCAGCTGCATAAACTGAAGATTTGGCTAATTCAGTGGCCAATACACGGCGGAACTTGGTTGAAAGCGGTAGGGTGAAGTTACCATTGCCACAATAGAGCTCAAGCAAATCTTTATCTGATTGTTCCGCTGCATCACATGCCCATTCTAGCATTTTTTGACAAACTTGTGCATTTGGCTGGGTAAAACTGCTTTCGATCTGCTTGTATTGATAACGACGGTCAAAGACCGATAGCTCTTCCACCACATATTCATCAGTCAGGACGAATTTCTGGCCACGGCTGCGGCCAATCAGTTTAATATTCAGCTTTTCCGCCAGGGCTTTCGCGGCAGGTTCCCAGCTTTCATCCAGCTTGCGGTGATAAATCAGGGATACCAGAACCTGACCACTTAAAGTCGCCAGAAAATGGACTTCAAACAGGCGATGACCCAGATTAGCATCCGCCTTGAATGCTTCAAGTAATTGTGGCATCAAGTCATTAATGCTGCGGTCTGCAATTAGAAATTCATCAATACGAATCACTTTTTTATTGTTGTTTTCGTCACGTTCAAACATGGCATAAAACAGATCATCTTCAGTATGCCAGATCCGAAATTCAGCACGCATGCGGAAATATTTTTCAGGAGACTGGAATACTTCTAAAGCAGGTGGTTGATATTCGGCAAACTGAGCGCTGATGCGTTCAATTTTGGCTTCAAGTTGTTGCTGATAAGATGAAGTCATATGCAGTAAGAAATCGCAAATATTTTAAAGCACAAATGGTAGCAAAAAATTGCCGATCTGCCTAAGCCTATTGTAGTCGAGCCGCTTTAAAAGCTGCATAAAAAAGACCAAACCTTCTGAGGAGAGAGGTTTGGCCATCAAGAGGAAAGATTTAAGCTAAAAATGCTGAGATGATTGGACTGATTTAGAGATTATCCATCGTCATCAAGCTGGCATTACCGCCTGCCGCCGCCGTGTTGATACTGATAGCGCGTTCAATCACAAATCGCTCGACCGGAATATCATAGTTGCCCGAACTTAAATGGGTGATACCAATAATCGGACCTTTTCGGGTTGCAATGCGCTTCTGCAAATCAATCAATTCAGAGGTGTCACTATGATGCAGGACGGCATCAAATATCCCTGTTTCAATATCCCGGACCACTTTAAATTGCTTGCTGATCGCGGCTGGCATGGTTGGTAAATATTTCAGAATAAAAGTATTGTCAGCTAGGAATGCAGGACGACTGCCGACCGATAAAATTGCCAGAATTTGCTGAATCTGGTCTTGCTCCGTGTGTGCCAAAGATAGAACACTTTCTCGTGGCAAGATTAGGTACTGATTTTCCTCACCGGTTGGACCTTGCAGGCTAAAGCTTTGACCAGTCGCAATTTGCATAGGTGCTTTTAAAGATAAAGTTGGGAAAGTTTTAGCTACCCAGACTTTAAACTCCTGAACAAGTTTATTTTCAACAAGTGCTGGACCCGCTTGAACTGCATAAGGCTGCGCCAGTTTTTTCTCGGATACTTGATGCATTAAACGGTAGATATACAACGGGCCACCTGCTTTCGGGCCGGTGCCAGACAGACCTTCGCCACCAAAGGGCTGGACGCCCACGACCGCACCAACGATATTGCGGTTGATATACAGGTTGCCGACTTCTGCTCGCGCAATCACGGTTTGCATGGTTTCATCAATGCGCGTGTGCAAACCCATAGTCAGGCCATAACCCTTGCTGTTGATCTGATCTAACAACTGTTCCAGTTCGCCATATTTATAGCTGATCAGATGCAGTACCGGGCCAAACACTTCACGTTCCAGATCATCCAGATTTGGCAGTTCAATCAGGGTTGGTACAATGAATGTTCCTGAAGTTAATTCTGTCTGGTCTTGATTAAACGTCAACTGATGAACTTTATGACCTTTGCTGCGCATCTGCTCAATATGCTTTTGGATATTTTGTTGGGCTTCTGCATCAATCACTGGACCAATATCGGTTTTCAGCAAGACCGGATTGCCAACGCGCAACTGTTGCATGGCACCTTTGAGCATGTTGCGAACAGCCTCCAGATTATCCTCTTGCACACAAAGGACACGCAGGGCAGAACAGCGCTGACCGGCACTGTCATAGGCAGAGCTCACAACATCCAACACCACCTGTTCAGTCAATGCAGATGAATCCACAATCATAGCGTTTTGACCACCAGTTTCAGCAATCAGGGTGACGCTTTCTCCAAACTGGTTTATTCGTTCTGCCACGGTTTTTTGCAGAATTTGGGCGACCTCGGTGGAACCGGTAAACATGATGCCCTGAATACGTGGATCTGCACTGAGCTGTGCACCAATGGTTTCACCACGGCCCGGCAATAGCTGTAACACATCCTGCGGAATGCCGGCTTCCCATAAAATCTGTACGGCTTGTGCTGCAATGAGCGGTGTTTGTTCAGCCGGTTTGGCAATCACGGTATTGCCAGCGACCAGCGCTGCTGAAATCTGACCGGTAAAAATCGCCAGCGGGAAGTTCCATGGACTGATACATAGAACGGTGCCTAAAGACTGGATCTGTACATTGTCACTGAGATCCAAAACTTGAGCTGCATAGTAACGCAAGAAATCTACCGCCTCACGTACTTCGGCAATCGCATTGGCATAGGTTTTACCTGCTTCGCGAGAAAGAAGAACCATGAGCGGAAGCAAACGCTGTTCCATCAGTTCTGCGGCTTTATTCAGGCAGGCAGCACGCTCATTTTTTGGCAGATTGGCCCAGAAACTTTGTGCATTAACTGCTTGAGTGAGTGCAATTTCGGCCTGTTCAGAAGTTGCTTCATAGACTGTGCCGACCACATCCTGATGGTGTGCTGGATTGATCACTGGAACTGCATGGGGCGTATCCACGCTGCTAAATGCCGTTCCCATAGCAGCTGACTGAAATTGCGTATTTGCCAGACTGGATGCGACTTCATTTAAAATACTGAGTTCAGCATCATTGGCCAAATCGAGTCCTGAAGAGTTCAATCGTGCATCGGTATAAAGATCTTGCGGATAGGGAATCTGGGGATGCTTGGCACCCATCACGCCTTCTTGTTTTGATGCCTTTAAAATGGTTTGCTGTGGATTTTCAATCAAATCTTCAATTTTCAAGGTTTTGTCAGCAATACGATTGACGAAGGAGGTATTGGCACCATTTTCCAGTAAGCGGCGCACCAGATAAGCCAGCAAGGTTTCATGATTGCCGACTGGCGCATAAATCCGGCAGGGTACACCCAGTTTATTTTTCGCTGGATCGCCCACGACATTTTCATATAGCGGTTCGCCCATGCCATGCAGACATTGGAACTCATATTGGCCAGCATAATACTGCTCAGGTTGCGCCAGTTGATAGATCGTCGCTACCGTTTGTGCATTGTGTGTGGCAAATTGCGGGTAGATATAATCCGGTTCAGCCAACAGCTTACGCGCACAGGCGATATAAGATAGATCGGTATGAACCTTGCGGGTAAATACGGGATAATCCGACATTCCATCAATCTGGGCCTTTTTGATTTCGCTATCCCAATACGCGCCTTTGACCAGACGAATCATCAGGCGTTTCTGGCTGCGCTTCGCCAGATCAATGATGTAATCCACCACATAGAAGCAGCGTTTCTGATAAGCCTGAATTACAAAGCCAATGCCTTTCCAGTCCTGCAATTGCGGTTCAAAACACAGACGTTCTAATAATTCCAGCGAAATTTCAAGGCGATCGCTTTCTTCAGCATCGATATTTAAACCAATATTGTATTGCTTGGACAAGACCGCGAGTTTCAGTACTTTTGCATAGAGCTCATCATGCACGCGATCCATTTGTGAACGCTGATAACGTGGGTGCAGCGCAGAGAGCTTGATAGAAATTCCAGGCCCGTCATAAACATCTTTATCCTGTGATGCTTGACCAATAGCATGAATGGCTTGCTGATAATCCTGATAATAACGTTCAGCATCCGGATCGGTCAGTGCTGCTTCACCCAGCATGTCATAGGAATAGCGAAAGCCTTTTTCTTCCAACGGTTCGGCATTTTTCAGGGCTTCATCAATGGTTTCACCCGTGACAAACTGCTCGCCCATCATGCGCATGGCAACATCGACAGCCTTACGGATAATCCCGCGGCCACTGCGTGCCAAAAGACCGGTCAATAAGCTAGACAGGCTTTTTTGCTGTGGGGTTTCCATCAGCTTGCCGGTCAGCATCAGTCCCCAGGCTGCTGCATTCACAAACATCAATTGGCTCTGGCCCAAATGTTCTTTCCAGTTACCTTGATTGATTTTGTCTCGAATCAGTAGGTCACGTGTGGCTTTGTCTGGAATCCGCAGCAAGGCTTCTGCCAGACACATTAGGGCAATGCCTTCCTGAGAGGATAAAGAAAATTCCTGCAATAAGCCTTGGACAATACCGGCTTTCCCAGTGGAACTTTTACGTTCACGTAAGGAATGTGCGAGATCAAAGGCAAGCGCCTGAATCTTGTCACTTATTTCGGAAGAAATTTCACTATGGGCCAATAACTCTTCGACGCATTCAGTTTCAGCACGACGCCATGCCGTATTAATACGTTCTTCGTATTGGTTTTTGTGTTTAAATTCAGCAATATAATTCGAGTGCTGGGCTGAATCTAAAATTGAATCTGGGCGGAGAGTGGTTGGCATAGTGACTTCCTGTACTGCGTCAATCAGTTCTTTGAGGTGAATGAGTTTTAATCTATAATCACAGAATATTTGACGAATATCTCACTATAGTTTTCTATTTTTTTAGAGAATAATTCTAATGCCAAGTCCTTATTTGAACCTTGACCGTATAGATATTAGTATACTGGGTTTATTGCAATCCGATGCCAAGCTATCCAATATCAAACTGGCTGAACTGGTCAATTTGTCGCCTACAGCAGCCTTGGCGCGTGTACAAAAGCTGACCCGGGAAGGTTTTATTGTGGGCTATGAAGCGCGCCTCAATCCAGTCATGTTGAATAATGGTTTTGTGGTCTTTGTTGAAATTTTATTGGATAAAACCACGCCGAATGTTTTAGATGAATTTTCCCATGCTGTGCGGCAGATTCCTGAAATTATCGAGTGTCATATGATCAGTGGCGGTTTTGATTTCGTGGTAAAAATCCGCTGTGCCAATATGGATGAATTCCGGAAAATCTCTGGTCAGATCTTGTGGCAATTGCCCGGAATTAAAGAAACGCGCAGTTATCCGGTGATGGAAGTGATTAAAGAAAGTCAGCAGATCCATCTGAAAATGCCGGGAAAAGCCAAATAATTAGCAGTAAATTAAAATCAAAAAAGGGACTCGAAAGTCCCTTTAATTTATGCTGAAAAAAATATTTATTTTTTCATTTCCGCCATTTCTTTTTGATACTCGGCTTTAGCCATTTCAAAACGATGAACCACATCTTCGCTAGGTGCTTTATCCAGCAGGCTGACGATGACAATACTGAGGGTAGCCAGAATAAAGCCCGGAATAATCTCATACAGACCGGTATCACCCATGTAATTTTTCCAGACAATTACAGTCACGGCACCGACCACCATACCGACAATCGCGCCGTTGAGGGTCATTCGTTTCCAGAATAGCGACAAGATAATCAGTGGGCCAAATGCGGCACCAAAACCTGCCCAGGCATAAGCCACCAGTCCTAAAACCTTACTATTCGGATTAATCGCCAGTGAAATGGCAATCAGGGCAATCACCAAGACCATGCCACGACCGACCCAGATCAGTTCTTTCTGTGAGGCATTTTTACGCAGGAAACTCTTATATAAATCTTCGGTCAGGGTGGTAGAGCAGACCAAAAGCTGACAGCTCAAGGTACTCATAATTGCCGCCAAGATAGCAGCCAGAATGATTCCTGCAATCCACGGATTAAACAGAATTTTGGTCAACTCCATAAATACCGTTTCAGGGTTTTGATTGACCACCGAGGCCAATGCGGGATTGACACTGAAGTAGGCAATACCGATATAACCGGCAGCCACTGCACCGCCTAGGCATAGAATCATCCAGGTCATGCCAATACGGCGTGCAGCAGGAATGGTTTTGACCGAATCTGCTGCCATAAAACGCACCAGAATATGCGGCTGACCAAAATAACCCAAGCCCCAAGCCAGACTGGAAATAATCGCAACGGTGCTTAAACCTTCAAGCATGCTTGAAGCATGTGGGCGAGCCGATTCAAGGATGACACTCACTTGCTGGCTGTTGTCGCCCAGAGCCAAGAAGGTAATGATCGGAGTCAGCAATAAGGCAAAAATCATCAAACCGGCTTGGAATGTATCTGTCCAGCTGATCGCCAAAAAGCCACCAATACAAACATAAAGAATCGTCGCCATCGCACCAATCACAAGCGCTGTGGTGTAATCCCAGCCAAACAGGCTTTCAAACAGTCGTGCACCTGCGACCATGCCTGAGGCACAATAAATTGCAAAGAACACCAGAATCACCAAGGCAGACAAGACCCGTAAAATACGTTTACGATCGGAAAAACGGCTGGTGAAATAATCCGGCAAGGTCAGGGCATTGTTCTGATATTCGGTATGGGCACGCAGTCGACCTGCCACCAGTAACCAGTTCAGCCATGCACCGATAATCAAACCGATTGCAATCCAGGCTTCTGACAGGCCAGACAGGTAAATGGCTCCCGGAAGACCCATCAACAGCCAGCCACTCATATCCGATGCGCCCGCTGAAAGTGCAGTGACCACACTGCCCAGACTCCGTCCACCTAGAATATATTCGTCAAAATTGGAGGTGGCACGATAAGCATATAAACCGATTGCAATCATGGCGATAATATAAAACATGAAGGTAATCAGGGTGGGGTTTAAATAAGTCATAGGCAGGTCATCCTGTAAATATGGAAATCATCGTCCAAGATGATTTTTTGTACTGAGATCGCAAGGAGGTGATTCAAGCATGGTTTAAAAATTACACTCTGTAACAATTACACAGCTTTTATGTATACCTATTGTAAATAGAGTAGTAATTCACTGAAATTGAATTAGGAATAACTTAAGCGGATAAAAGGCAATACGACGTCGAATTCAGGGGAAAAGTGGAAATTTTGAATAAATAATGAAAATATTTGAATTTTAGCTAACTGCTTACACAATCTTACAAAACTCACAGCTTTAGCGTATTGGTAATAAATCGTAGCAAATCTAGGTTAAAGTCTTCCTATTAGGCCTGTATTTGTTTGCTCATATTAATGTCACACCAAATACGGTGCATCGCCAAGAGTATTTTTTAGTGGACAATATGCTTCAAATCGAACCGACCCGCATTGAACGTGATTTATTGGGGGAAAAACAAATCCCGTTGCATAGCTATTATGGTATTCATACCTTACGTGCCATCGAAAATTTTAAGATTTCTGGATTGGCGGTGGGGCAACAAACGCATTTTATTCGTGCTTTGGCCCAAGTGAAAAAAGCTTCGGCACAGGCCAATCTGCATTTTCAAAAATTGTCCGAGCAGACCAGCACTGCCATTCAAAAAGCTTGTGATGAATTGATTCAGCATCCGGAAGCGTGGCAAGCGGCATTTCCACTCGATCCTTATCAGGGCGGTGCCGGAACCTCCATCAATATGAATGCCAATGAGGTAATTGCCAATATTGCACTTGAAATGTCGGGCCATCAGAAAGGCGATTATCACATTCTGCATCCGAATGATCATGTGAATACCTCGCAATCGACCAATGATGTCTATCCAACGGCTTTGCGTCTGGCGACCTATAGCAGTCTGGATGAATTGTTGAGCGTGCTTAAAGCATTGATTGACTGTATTGACCATAAAGCTGCCGAATTTGAATATGTCATCAAGATGGGACGTACCCAGTTACAAGATGCCGTGCCGATGACCAGGGAACAGGAATTCCGGGCATTTGCCACCTTATTAAAAGAAGACCTGAAGCTGATTGGGCAGATGCGACAGTTATTGCTAGAAGTCAATTTAGGCGCCACTGCCATTGGGACCGGGGTGAATACACCACTGGGCTATGCCAAGCGGGTGGTGGAAATCTTGGCGCACCTGACAGGTCTACCTTTAAAAGGAGCGGCAGATTATGTCGAGGCGACCAGCGATTGTGGCGTCTTTATTATTTTGTCGAGCAGTTTAAAACGTCTGGCAGTGAAACTGTCCAAAATCTGTAATGACTTGCGCTTGCTCAGCTCAGGGCCGCGTACAGGTCTGGCTGAAATCCGTTTACCTGAATTACAGGCAGGTTCTTCGATCATGCCGGCAAAAATCAATCCGGTGATTCCGGAAGTGGTCAATCAGATTGCCTTTCGGGTGATTGGTAATGATTTAACCATTACTATGGCTGCGGAAGCCGGGCAGTTACAATTGAATGTTATGGAGCCTGTGATTGCCGTGGCGATGAATGAATCGATTCAATTATTGACCCAAGGCATGCAAACCCTGAATCAGAAATGTATTGCTGGCATTCAGGCCAATGAACAGATTTGTTTAAGTTCGGTCATGCGCAGTGTCGGGATCGTAACCTTGCTTGAACCGATATTGGGACATGCCAAATGCGATGAAATCGGCAAACAATGTATGCGGGAAAATAAAACCGTGCCGCAAGTAGTATTAGAGTTAGGTTTATTGAGTGAAGCGCAATTAGAAGAGATTTTTGCATTTGAAAATCTGGTGTCTGAAATCCCTTCAGCAGAGAATCAGCTCGAACAGGTTTCTTAACATACATATATCTATTAAATCGTCTGAAACAGCGAATCGCTGCTATTTTGATAATTTGCCTCAAGTTCAGGATGTGGATTTGAGGCATTTTCATCTAGACTAGAGCCTGAACTATATTTGGCTGGGTAAATGGCGATGTTTGATAAAATCAGTGCATTATTTAAAAGTAATAAACCGACTGCTGCACAGCTATATTTAGAAGAGCAGAATATCCAGTACGTAGAAGGTACAGGCTATATCGTCGATGATATTCAACTCAATCAGGAATTGGGTGCACGATTAGAGTATTTGTCGAATCGCCGTTTAAAACAGTTTGATGATTTAAAAGCGTTATATGACACCGCGATGCTGATCAATGAAAAAATTGATCTGGAAATTGCCCATCAGCGTTTTAATGCAAGTTTGGGGAATACCGAAGAGAACCTGCTGCAATTTAAAATGATCCTTAAGAAGTTAAATGATTATTATCGTAACTTTCTGCGCGATCAAAAATAAGCTGCAAAAGTGGCTTAAAATCGAAGTATATGGATGTGGCAAGACTGCATAAAAATAACAAAATATCCTGAGATCATCGTGCTAGTATAAGCCTCAGGTTATTTAGACTTTAAAGCTATATCCATGTTCCAGCAAGAAATTTCCCAACTCAATTTACCACAGCTCAAAGCAGGCGAGAAACGCTGGTTAGGCAATCTGCAAGGTTCCTCAACTGCATTATTGCTTAAAGAAATCGTGCAGCAGCAATCGCGCTTGTTCATCGTGATTGCACGTAATAATCAGCATTTGGGTCAACTGGAAAGTGAACTGGAATTTTATGGGATTAAACCCACGATTTTTCCGGATTGGGAAATCTTGCCTTATGATCGTCTCTCCCCACATCAGGATATTGTCTCGGAACGTCTGGCAATCTTATCCAATATGCCCAAAACTGGTGTACTGTTGTTGTCCGCCTCAACTTTGGCACAACGTGTGGCGCCAACCTCATGGATTCTGGGTGAGCATTTCGATATTCATGTCGGTCAGAAATTTGATCTGGAACAACAAAAGAAAAAGTTGATTCAGGCCGGTTATCATCTGGTCGATACCGTCTATGATCCAGGTGAATTCGCGGTACGCGGCAGTATCATGGATATCTACGCATCGGGACAGGAAGCACCAATTCGGATTGACCTGTTCGATGATGAAATTGAAAGCCTGAAATTTTTCGATTCCGAAACTCAGCGTACCACGCAAAGTTTGCAGCAGTTTACCGTATTGCCCGCTCAGGAATTTCCGCTTAAGGAAGGCCGTGCCACTTTTCGTGACCGCTATGCCGAATTTTTCCCGACCGCGAATCCAAAGAAAAACCCGATCTATCAGGATGTAATGGATGGCATAGTCTCGCCGGGAATCGAGTTTTATTTGCCCTTGTTTTTCAGCGCTGAAGCCATGCAAGGTCAAAGTTCGCTAATTTCGTACTTACCTGAGAATGGCATTGTCATTACAGATAAGGCTTTGGACGAAAGTCTGAGCCAGTTTTGGCAAGATGTAGTGCGCCGTTATGAAGATCGCCGCCACAATGTCGACCAACCGATCATGCCGCCTGAAAGCCTGTTCTTCCAGACCAATCAGGTTCTGGAGCAGCTGAATCAGTTTGCGCGCATCATTGCTGCACAAACGCCTTTTGATCAAAAAGCTGGGGTATTGAATCTTGATACCCAGTTGCCACCGCGTCTACCCGTAGACCCTAAACGTGAAAAACCGTTTCATGAAGTCAAAAAATACATTGATCAGGCCAATCATCCGGTATTGCTGGTGGCTGAAAGTGCTGGACGCCGGGAAAGCCTCAAAGATGCATTAAGACCAAGTCTGGGTGATATCCCCACGGTTGAAAATTTCGATAGTTTTATTCAATCTCTGTATGCAATTGCCATTACCAATGCGCCTTTAGAGCGCGGTCTGGTATTGACTGATCGCGTTAGTGTGATTTCTGAAAATCAGCTGTATGAACATCGGGTAGTACAGCGCCGTCGCAAGCGTCAGCAGGAAGTTTCCGAAGAGTTCCTGATCCGAAGTCTAACTGAGCTGACCATGGGCGCGCCTGTGGTGCATATCGATTATGGGGTCGGACGTTATGCCGGTCTGGTCACTTTAAGTATTGATGATCAGGATCACGAATTTTTGCAGCTGGATTATGCGGATGCCGCCAAAGTGTATGTGCCGGTGACCAATCTGCATTTAATCAGCCGGTATAGTGGTGGTGATCCGGATCTGGCACCGTTACATAAGCTCGGTACAGATGCTTGGAATAAAGCCAAACGTAAAGCACTGGAACAGATTCACGATGTCGCGGCCGAATTGCTGCATATTCAGGCACGGCGTTCTTCCAAACCTGGAATCAGTTTTGAAGTCGATCAAAGCCTGTATATGCAATTTTCTAGTGGCTTTGCCTATGAAGAAACACTGGATCAGGCCAATGCGATTGAAGCCACACTGCATGACATGCAGCAGGCCAAGCCGATGGATCGACTGGTGTGTGGTGATGTGGGTTTCGGCAAGACAGAAGTCGCGATGCGTGCCGCATTTGTTGCAGTGCAGAATAATCGGCAGGTGGCGATTCTGGTACCAACCACCTTGCTGGCACAGCAGCATTATGATTCATTCAAAGACCGCTTTGCCGACTGGCCGGTCCGGATTGAAGTGCTGTCACGTTTCGGTTCTTCCAAAGCACATACTAAGACCATTGACGACCTCATTGAAGGTAAAGTCGATATTGTGATTGGTACACATAAGATTTTGCAGGAAAATGTCCAGTTTAAGAATCTCGGTCTGATGATTGTCGATGAAGAGCATCGTTTCGGTGTGCGCGACAAGGAGCGAATCAAGGCCATGCGTGCCGATGTTGATATGCTGACACTGACTGCGACTCCAATTCCACGTACGCTGAATATGGCCTTTAGTGGCATGCGTGATCTGTCGATTATCGCCACACCGCCGGCACGCCGTCTTGCGGTGAAAACCTTTGTGCAGGAACATACCGATGACACCATTAAAGAAGCGATTCTGCGTGAATTGCTGCGCGGTGGTCAGGTTTATTTTCTGCATAATGAAGTTGATACAATCGATCGTGCCGCCGAGCATATCCGTAAACTGGTGCCGGAAGCGCGGGTGATTGTGGCCCACGGACAGATGCGTGAACGTGAACTGGAGCAGGTGATGCAGCAGTTCTATCACAAGGAATACAATGTTCTGGTATGTTCGACCATTATTGAAACCGGGATTGATGTTCCGAATGCCAACACCATTCTGATTGAACGTGCCGACAAACTGGGTCTGGCGCAATTACATCAGCTACGCGGACGTGTAGGGCGCTCACATCATCAGGCTTATGCATATTTGATGGTACCGTCATTAAAAGCCTTAAAAGGTGATGCAGAAAAACGTCTGGATGCCATTCAGCGTGCTTCAACTTTGGGTGCCGGTTTTATGCTGGCAACTGAAGATCTGGAAATTCGCGGCGCAGGTGAATTACTCGGTGAACAGCAGAGTGGTTCGATGCAGGCGATTGGTTATAGCCTGTATATGGAAATGCTGGAAAAAGCCACCAAAGCCATTCAAAAAGGTAAAACGCCAAACTTCGACGCACCATTGTCATTGACTGCCGAAATTACCCTGCATATGCCAGCACTGATTCCGGATGAATATCTGGGTGATGTGCATCAACGTCTGTTGTTCTATAAGCGTATCAGTAATACTGATACTCAGGAGAAGCTGGACAATATTCGGATGGAATTGATCGACCGTTTTGGCATACCGCCACAACCGGTCAAACAGCTCTTTGCCGTGCATCAGATTCGTCTCAAAGCCGAGCAGCTTGGCATCACCAAAATTGATATTAGTGCTCAAGGTGGGCATGTGGAATTCGCGCCAGATACCCCGGTTCAGGCCATGACCATTATCCAGATGATGCAGAAACATCCAACCTATTTCCGGATGAATGGCGGGCAACGTCTTAAGGTCATGGTCATGCTGGAAGATTACCAAAAGCGGATTCAGTTTATTCAGGATTTGCTGGACAGTCTATTGAAAGAAGTGGGCTAATTTGATTTAGACTAAATCAGTTTGAAAGTTCATGATACATTTCATTTTCATTGAAATTTTCAGGAATGATAAACCAGCTTTTTTTAATGAAATGTTCGAACAAATTCTCGTGATGCGCCTTGCAACAAATCATGAGAATTTGTCTTTAAACCCATTGCTTTCAATATTCAGCTTCGGTTGGATATGTTAGTATTAGCCATCATTCTAATTTTGCATCATTTATAAAGATATGTTTAGTTTGCATCCACAACTTGCTCAAGATACTTTTTTTGTAGGCGACTTTCCTTTGTCAACATGTCGTTTGATGAATGATATGCAATTTCCCTGGCTGATCCTGATTCCACGTGTGCCGGGTGTCTCTGAATTATATGAATTGAGCCAAGCTGACCAAGAGCAGTTTTTACGTGAATCAAGCTGGTTATCAAGCCAGCTGGCACGTGTTTTCCGTGCGGATAAAATGAATGTCGCGGCATTGGGCAATATGGTTCCGCAATTGCATTTTCATCATGTGGTTCGTTATCAGAACGATGTAGCATGGCCGAAGCCTGTTTGGGGTACACCAGCTGTTCCTTATAGCAGTGAAGTATTAGCACATATGCGTCAAACACTCATGCTGGCGCTACGTGGTCAAGGCGATATGCCATTTGACTGGCGTATGGACTGATTAGCCCCAAGTATTCCGAGATCTATGAACGATTGCGGATTTCAGGGAGTGACTGAATGCAATTAGACGACTGGATTCAAAAAGAACCACAACAGTTTGAATATTTTCATCGCTTGATGGGCTATATCATGCTGTCTCTGGTTTTGGTCGTCTTTCATTACACTGAACCGGATACTCAGTATCAGCTCTTTGTTCCTGTGTTTTTATTCCTGATTTTATTGATTAGCTCGAAACTGTCGCGCTGGTTGATCTATCGCCATGATTATCGTATTCGGCGCAATGTTCTTTTTCTGATTGATGTTATTGTCATTGTAGTGGTTTTAGCCGCAGTACAGCTGGATTTGGTATTGTCCTTGCTGGGTTTGGTGGCAATACTCTATACCGCGATCAGTAATAAAATTTCATTGATGATGGCTTCTCTGGCCAGTCTGGTCGGGATCACCGTTTTTTATCTGGCCAATATTCTGGTCTTTGGTTTTGGGACTTATTTTGAACCGACAAGCAGTGAACTAACGGTTTTAGGCTTCATCTGCCTGATTACCTATTTTGGTGTCGGAAGTTTTTATCAAAGTGGTCGTGTGCAATATATGACCCAGAAGAAAAATCATTATTTTGAACAGATGAACCGTTATATGGAATTTGCCAATCAGCTGAGTCGTTATGCACCTGTGCAGTTGTGGCAATCCATCATGAAAGGTGAATCTGAAGCGAAAATTGAATATAAGCGTAAAAAGTTAACAATTTTCTTCTCGGATATTCAAGGCTTCACAGAACTGTCTGAAACGCTTATTCCAGATGATTTAGCATTCTTGCTCAATGATTATTTGCGGCATATGACCGAAATCGCCAAAAATTATGAAGCGACTGTCGATAAATTCATGGGCGATGCCATCCTGATTTTCTTTGGTGATCCAAACTCTGAAGGCGTAGAGCAGGATGCCAAGAACTGTATGGAAATGGCGATTGCCATGCGTCAGCAAATGAAACTGCTACGTGAGCGCTGGATCAAAATGGGTTATCCGCCACTGCATATCCGTATGGGTATTTCGACCGGTTATTGCCACGTCGGGAATTATGGTGCGACGCATCGGATGGCCTATACCATTGTAGGACGGGATGCCAATCTGGCAGCGCGCTTACAGAGTGCAGCTGAAGTGGATGAAATCCTGATTTCGGAAGATACTCATAATCTGATCAAAAATGATTATTTATGTGCGCCGAAGAAACCAATTTTCTTGAAAGGCATTAAAGCACCGGTAAGAACTTGGCAGCTAATGGAAAAATATGCATCGCAGAAAGTTGAGTATCAACGTTGGTTCGACTATGAATATAAAGGCTTTCATTTACTGCTCAATCTGGACGAAGTACAAAACTTTGAATATCCAGAATTGATTCATGTACTGGAAAAAATGATTAAACGCATTGAAACTCAGCAGAAAATGACCAATTCACAAGGTATTGTCAAATTGAAGCTTGAGGATGAAGTAATTGAACACATTTAAAGTTCATGTAAATTTACTTTAATTGTTTCTTATAAAGAGAAAAAACCACGCCTGAGCGTGGTTTTTTATTTTAGCCTGCAACGAAAATCTTAGTGATTTTCTGACGCATGGTTAATGGTGTATTTTGGAATTTCAATTTCCAGATCTTCATCGTCCAGTTTAACCTGACAAGAAAGACGTGAATCAGGTTCTAAACCCCAGGCACGATCGAGTAAGTCAGCTTCAACATCATCCATTTCTTCCAGGCTGTCAAAACCTTTGCGTACCACTACATGGCAGGTGGTACACGCTGCTGACATATCGCAAGCATGTTCGATTTTAATGCCATTTTTCAGCAGGCTTTCGCAAAGATTGGCATTTTGTTCGACTTCAAACTCAGCACCTTCGGGGCAAATCTGCGCATGTGGAAGAACTTTAATACGTGGCATAGTCGTTACCTTAAATTAGTTTGAGTTTGACCAGTCGTCGAGTTTAGTACCCTTGAGAGCAGCATCAATATGTTGATTCATACGTGCTGCTGCAAAAGCATCACTATGTATTTTAAGCTGTTCAACGGCAGATTCAATCGCTTTGATATTTGAACCCTGAAGCTGAGTTTCAAGTTGTGCTTGCGCAGTTTGCAGTGCTGCAAGTTGATCTTCAGTCAACAGACCGGCATCCGCTTTGAGTGCCTGAACCAGTGCTTCCAGCTCACGCTGTGCTTCCACTTTGGTTTCATTCAAATGACGAAGATTCTTATCTTCTTCAGCGAACTTATAACCCTCTAGCAACAGGCGTTCAGTATCTTCACCCGACAAACCATAAGATGGCTTGATATCGATTTGAGCCGTCACACCAGAGGTGGTTTCTTTCGCAGATACAGTCAGCAAGCCATCAGCATCGACCTGGAACGTTACTTCAATACGTGCCTGACCGGCAGTCATTGGCGGAATGCCATGCAGTACAAATCGGCCCAAGCTACGACAATGTTCAACCAGATCACGTTCGCCTTGCACCACATGAATCAACATGGCAGTCTGACCATCTTGATAAGTGGTAAATTCCTGACGACGAGCCACCGGAATTGCGGTGTTGCGCGAAATTAACCGCTCAACCAGTCCGCCCATGGTTTCAAGACCAAGAGACAATGGGGTCACGTCTAATAGTAATGAACCATCAGTCGAGTTGCCAATCAATTGGTTCGCAGTAATTGATGCGCCAATCGCAACCACTTCATCCGGGTTAATCGTGCATAGCGGTTCTTGATTGAATACTTCACGCACGGCTTTTTGTACCGCATAAGAACGGGTTGAGCCACCGACCAAAACGACATTTTGAATGTCATCCAGTTCAAGCTTGGCATCACGCATCACACGTTTACATACGCTGATGGTTTTATCCAAAGCAACTTTGATGATCTCTTCAAATGTCGGGCGGTCAAGCGTCAATACTTGATCAAGCAATTTGAGTTGAACTGAATCTGCATCAGACAAAGCTTCTTTGGCTTTACGTGCCGCAACGACAAAATGTGCATATTCGGCATCATTCAAAGTGTCAATATTCAGTTGTTTCTTGGCCCATTTCAGGATCAAACGATCCAGGTCATCACCACCGAGGGCAGTGTGGCCACCGGTTGCCAAAACTTCAAACACACCTTGACTAAAACGCAGAATCGAAACGTCAAAGGTACCGCCACCCAAGTCATAGATCACATAGTTACGGTCTGTGCTTAGATTGCTTTCCTGATCCAGACCATAAGCAACAGCAGCAGCGGTTGGCTCATTCAACAAACGTAAAACATTCAAACCGGCAAGTTGAGCAGCATCACGGGTTGCCTGACGCTGTGCTTCATCGAAGTAAGCCGGAACAGTAATCACTGCACCATTAACCGGATTTTGCAGACTGGCTTCAGCGCGGTCTTTCAACTGCTTTAAAATTTCTGCAGAAATCTCAACCGGAGTCTTACGGCCTTGTGCAGTTTCAAAAGCCGGCATTTCATTTGCTTCACCAACCAACGCATAAGGATGCTGGAATTTAATGTCAGCTTTCGAACGACCCATAAATCGTTTCACAGAAACGATGGTGTTTTTGGGGTCAGTAGTAATGAAAGGCGCAGCTTCATTGCCGTATTGAGTCTGTTGTTCTGCATAATGCACGATAGAAGGAAGTAGCACACGACCTTGTTCGTCATTAAGTACTTTGGCTTTACCTGAAAGAACCGTGGCAACCAAAGAGTGGGTGGTGCCTAAATCGATACCAATCGCAATGCGGTGTTCATGTGGTGCACTTGATTGACCTGGTTCTGCAATTTGCAAGAGAGCCATAGTGTTACATCCTTTGCACGTTAAATATTAAAAATTAGAAATCATCATCAAGATCAAAGCTGTCATCGTCCAGGAAGCGGTCTTCCGCTTTGTCGATATCGGCCATGACTTTAACGAAGAAACGTAGTTTGCGCACTGTATCGCGTGCTTCGGCCCAGTCTTCATCCGCATAATCAATTTTGAACTCGCGAACCAAGCCCTCAATCCATTGCTGGACTTCGACTTTCAGTGAAGTTAAATCTTCAGCAGAAGTTGCATCGTCAAGTTGTTCACGAATTTCCAGAGCGTCCTGCAAGAATTCAAAATCACTGATCGACTGATCTAAGTGATAATCCTGTTTCTTGAGAGTCAGTAAATACGCTGCACGGCTATCGACCGCTGACAAGGCTTTAAATGCCTGATTGATATCACTTGATTTAATCAGAGCTTGATCTTTGTCTTCAGCTTTATCTGGGTGATATTGTTGCTGCAACTTTAAAAATTCAGTCTTTAAAGCCGCCAAATCAATATCGAGTGCTACAGGAAGGTTGAACAACTCAAAATGATTCATGGGAGATGGGATCCGCGATTAATGAGCAAAAATAACTGTATAAATGCAATTAAAACAGTGTGAAACACACTGTTTTAATGTCAAAAGAGAATAACTGCCGGGTTTATACAGTGAAGGATTCACCACAACCGCATTCGCCTTTTTTGTTGGGGTTGTTAAATTCGAAGCCTTCGTTCAAGCCGTTTTTAACATAGTCCATCTCCATACCTTCAAGATAAACCAGACTTTTCGGGTCAACGAATACTTTAACCCCAAACTGTTCAAAGGCTTGGTCATGTGCATCGACTTCATCGACGAACTCGAGCACATAGGCCAGACCAGAACAGCCTGAAGTTTTCACACCAACGCGAATGCCTTCACCCTTACCGCGATTTTTTAAATAATTGCTGATATGAGTTGCAGCATTTTCAGTTAAATGGATCATGAAAACTCCGTTAAAATTTCAAAACGTGGAACAATTAAGCTTTAACTTTCTTGCTACGGTAGTCTTCTACAGCTGCTTTGATTGCATCTTCAGCAAGAACAGAACAGTGTACTTTTACTGGTGGAAGTGCAAGTTCAGTCGCAATATCAATGTTCTTGATCGCTTGGGCTTGATCCAAAGTTTTACCTTTGAGCCATTCGGTCACAAGTGAACTTGATGCAATGGCAGAACCACAACCATAAGTTTTGAAACGTGCTTCTTCAATCACACCTTCGTCGTTTACCTGAATCTGTAAACGCATCACGTCACCACATGCTGGCGCACCAACCATACCAGTACCAACGTTTTCAGCATTTTTGTCTAAAACGCCAACATTACGAGGGTTTTCGTAATGATCAATTACTTTTTCGCTATAAGCCATGTTGCTTCTCCAAACCTCGGGGTCAGCCTTAGTATTAAATATGGGGGTAAAAAAACTTTTCTCAATGAGATAGCAACGGATTTGTCACTATCTCAGGATGAAAATTAGTGCTCAGCCCACTCAACTTTAGAAAGGTCAATACCTTCCTTATACATATCCCAAAGCGGAGAAAGTTCACGTAACTTCTCAACAGCAGCTTTAGTGATAGTCAATACGTGATCGATATCTTCTTCAGTGGTATATTTACCAAAGCTGAAGCGGATCGAACTGTGTGCAAGTTCGTCTGAAAGACCCAATGCACGAAGTACATAAGATGGTTCAAGTGTTGCAGATGTACATGCCGAACCTGAAGATACCGCAGCATCTTTCAATGCCATCATCAATGATTCGCCTTCAACGAAGTTGAAGCTAATGTTTAGATAGTTCGCTACGTTTTGTGTTGGATGGCCATTCAGGAACACTTGTTCAAGACCTTGTAAACCATTCCATAGCTTGTCGCGAAGTACGCGTAGACGAGTTTGTTCAGCTTCCAGGTTTTTGCCTGCAAGTTCAAAGGCTTCACCCATACCTACAATCTGGTGAGTCGCAAGGGTACCTGAACGCATACCACGTTCATGGCCGCCACCATGCATTTCAGCTTTAAGGCGTACACGTGGGCTACGACGTACAAACAGCGCACCAATACCTTTAGGGCCATAGATCTTGTGCGCAGAGAAGCTCATCAAGTCTACTTTTAAAGTTGAAAGATCAATTTCAACTTTACCTGCCGCCTGAGCTGCATCTACATGGAAGAAAATCTTGTTGGCGCGAGTGATTTCACCAATCGCTGCAACATCAGTCACAGTACCGATTTCATTGTTCACCATCATCAGGGAAACAAGAATCGTATCTGGACGGATCGCTGCCTGTACCATTTCAGGCGTAATTAAACCGGTTTGAGGTTGAGGCTCAATATAGGTAATTTCAAAACCTTCAGACTCAAGCTCACGACAGGTATCTAAAACTGCCTTATGTTCGATTTTAGAGGTAACGATATGTTTACCTTTAGATGCATAGAAATGAGCCACACCTTTAAGCGCAAGGTTGTCTGACTCGGTTGCACCTGAAGTCCATACGATTTCACGTGGATCAGCTTTAATTAAATTCGCAACTTGTTCACGTGCATATTCAACTTTTTCTTCTGCTTGCCAACCATACGCGTGTGAACGAGATGCCGCATTACCAAAGGTACCATCGAATGTTAAGCATTCCATCATACGTTCAGCAACCTGAGGATCTACAGGAGTTGTAGCTGCATAATCAAGATAAATCGGACGTTTCATGTCAAATACCTGTAACCGATAAAAGGGCTGAATCTAAAGGTGCTGATTTTTGGCGTAATGACACAGTCTGGACGTTGTCACGTGCAACCAGATCAGCAAGCGAGATTTTTTCTAAATAATCGGCGATGTGATGGGAGAGTTCCTGCCATAAATCATGAGTCAAGCACATCGCGCCATTCTGGCAATTGCCTTTATGGTCACAGCGAGTCGCATCAACTGTTTCGTTTACAGCTTCAATAATTGCTAACACAGTAATTTCATCTGCATTACGTGCTAAATGGTAACCACCATTTGCGCCACGAACACTAGAAACTAAACCATGACGCTTGAGCTTCGCAAATAACTGCTCAAGATAAGCAACAGAAATAGTTTGACGTGCTGCAATTTCAGCGAGCGTTATCGTTTTTTCAGAAGGCTGCAAAGCTAGATCAAGTAGAGCAGTCACAGCGTAGCGACCGCGAGTGGTTAGGCGCATGATTCGATACACATGGTTAGACTAGATGTGTAGATTTTATGAATCCCGACTAAATTAGTCAAGTTATTTTTGGTAGACCTTAGTGGGATTTAATTTTTGGAGAATGAAAGATTTACATGCTCAGCCAATTATACACTAATAACATAATCAAAAGTACGCTGCTCAGGCCAAAAATGATATTAATGCGCTTTTGACGGCGTTCGATCCGTTTCAGGCGGTTTTTATACTGTTTGACTTCCACTTGCAGGGTATTGATCTTGGAGCGCTGTTCTTCAATTTTCTTTAAAAGCGGTGCAATACGCTTTTTAGAAGCAATAATTTCCGCTTCATCCGTCGGCGCATCAGACAGCCAGTGTTTCCAGTCGGCTAGTACTTTTGGCAAGCTGAATACGGTTAACAGATCACGAAACTCATCTTTTAAAACCTGATTGCCATCAATGCGCATGCTGCGAATGCTACGACGATTGCCAAAAATGAAAATTTTAATCAGATCGGGAAGTGTAGTGCGCACATCCAGGTCGACAATGCGGCCCGGTGCTTTGTGGTCAAATAATAGTCCATTGGAGGTGAATTGCACATAAAAGTCGAAATATGGAATATAGCTATTGATTTTAATCGAGATGTTTTCATCTACAAACTTTTTGGCCTGTAATGCAACGACACGATCATGCTTGAGAATGAAAGTAAATATTGTCTCTAAAACAATTAACGTCATCGTAAGCAACAAATGCGGTTGATTTTGACTTTGTTGCGATTCGCTCATATACAACCAATCCTTACCTGAAATATAAAGTGAAAAAGCTTCCTGCTTGTGAAGAGATTTCAGGGTTAAATCAAATTAGACTTGAAATAAATTGCTTTGTAGAACAGTTTATCAAATCTATCAAGTACTAAATTTGCTATTATGCAGTGGTTTTGTAGAATAATTTATAATAATTGCGCAGAAAACAAACAGGAGCCGTGCACATGGACAAGTCAAAAACAGCACAAGACTCAGCTGAAGCTTCGAATGAGAAAATGCTGAAACCCAAGTCTAAATCTGCCTCGGAGCGCAAATCGGTTCTTGATTTTCGTAAATACACCAAACAGATCTGGTTGGCTGGACTCGGGGCATTTTCACGTGCAGAAGAAGAAGGCAATAAACTGTTTGACTCGCTGGTCAAGGTCGGGGAAGAACTTGAATCTAAAACTGCAGATATTGCCGATCAAACTGTAGAGAAGGTTTCAGAAAAAGCCAAAGAGTCGGTCACAGACACCAAAGACAAAGTGGAAAAATTAATCGACAACTCTATTCATCACTCATTGAATCGTATAGGATTAGTCACACTGAAGGATGTACAGTATTTGGAACGTTTAATTCTCCAGTTGCATGCCAAGGTTGATCAGTTGACTGCGGAACAAGAAAAAATGAAAGAAGAATTGCCGAAAAAACTTAAATAAAATGACTTTATTTATTATTCAATGTTTTTTTCGCATATTTTTTGAAAAAAAAGAGGTTCTTAAGTATTGCGTTTATACCTAAAGCATTGCTATAAAGGCGTTATGGCATGTTAAACCAATTCTTGAACCTTAAATAAACGATATTAAGAGGACGTAATCTTCATGAATAAATCAGAATTAATTGATGCAATTGCAGAAAAAGGGGGATTATCTAAGGCTGACGCAGGTAAAGCTTTAGATGCTACAATTGCTTCTGTTACTGAAGCTTTAAAATCGGGTGATACAGTAACTTTAGTGGGTTTTGGTACTTTCGGTGTGAAAGAACGCGCTGCACGTACTGGCCGTAACCCACAAACTGGTGCTACTCTTGAGATCAAAGCAAGCAAAGTACCTAGCTTCAAAGCAGGTAAAGGCTTAAAAGACGCTGTAGCTTAAGCTTACCCAGCGACGAAACGCGCCTTCTTTGGCGCGTTTTTTATTGATAAATTTAATTGTGATGATTAACACATTCATTCAATGGGTATTTTCGGTTAAAATCCTTTGCAAATAAAATATTGGAATACTTATGGAAGCTTTTCGTAAAGTTATTAAGGGTTGGTTGGGCAAAGTCTTGCTCGTTCTGTTTTTGACCCCGTTAGCACTTGTAGGTATTGAAGGATATTTTAGCAGCGGAAACTCTGATGCGGCAAAATCAGTGAACGGGACTGAAATATCTCAAAAAGAATTAGAGTCACTGACCAAATCATTTAAAGAACAATATCTCAGTTATGCCAATGGGGATGAAACTTTACTGAATCAAAGCTTCATTGACCAGAAAGCCATGGATACGCTGGTTGCACGTACTTTATTGCTGCAACAAGCTGAAGAATTAGGGATCAGTCTCAGTGACCAGCAAATTGAACAGATGATTGCTCAGCAGCCTACTTTCCAGCAAGATGGCAAGTTCTCGAATGCTTTATATGAAAATTATCTAAAATCAATTGGCATGACTAATCGTGCTTTGATTGAAAGTTTACGTAAAGATCATGCGCTGAAGATGCTGTCATCAACTTTCCTGGATTATCCACTGGTGAGCCCAGTCGAAATGCAGCAGATTGCCGATTTACAAACTGAACAACGTCATATTCATATTTCCAGCATTAATCTGGACAGCTATAAAAAAGATGTCAAAGTGACGGATGCAGATATTGCTGCTTATTATGAAAAACACAAAACGCTATTTAAACAGCCGACCAGTGTAGATGTCGACTATGTGGTGTTAAAGCCAAGCGATATTCAGGTGCAGAGCTTAGAGGTTACAGATGCTGAGCTTCAGGAAGCGTACACGGCTTTTGTCGCGACACAAAAACAGGCAGTTAAACCAGATGTGAAGCATATTTTAATTACGGCGGACAGTCGTAGTGATGCTGAAGCGAAAAAACTGGCGACCGAGATTGCAGCCAAAATTAAAGCCGGTACCACTTTTGCTCAAGCTGCAGCACAATATTCTGAAGATCCTGAATCTAAGTCTAAAGGTGGTGCGCTTGCTGTCTATGAAGAAGGTGTATTTGGCACTGCATTTGACCAGACGGTTAATTCTTTAAAATCAGGTCAGGTTTCTGCACCGGTGAAAACAGATTATGGATACCACATTATTTCTGTGCAAACGCCAGATGTTGCGGTTCCTTCTTTTGAGTCACAAAAAGCACGTTTGTCTGAAGAAGCCTTGGCTGCTAAAAAATCCAATGCATTCTCTGATACGGTCAATACGCTAAATGATATGGTAGTAGGAAGTGATTCTCTGGATGCCGTTACACAGGAAGTTAAAGGTGTACAAGTCCAGAAAGCCCAAGGAGTAAAACTTTCGACTCGTGATCCAGTGCTGAGCGATGCTAACCTCAAGGTTAAACTGTTTAATGATGATGTTAAAAATGGTGATCTTAATGCTTCATCAAGCATTCAGTTGGCCAATGGTGATGTAGCCTGGATCAAGGTGCGTAATTATCATGCTGCTGGCGAACAAACACTGGCAGAAGCAAAACCGCGTGTTAAGGCTCAGTTGATTGAAGACAAAGCAGCTGCTTTGGCAAAAGCAAAAATTCAGAAAGCTTTGGATGAGTTCAAAACCAAACCGGCTGCGGCAGTGGCGAAAGGTGATTTGATCTTTGAAGATGCTGGTGTTTACACACGTGCTGAAGGTTTGCTAAAACGTGATGTACAGCGTGCGGCTTTTAGTCTTCCGACACCAAAAGCAGGCCATTGGTCAGTGACGACAGCGAAAATGCCGAATGAGCTGGTTGTGGTTGCGGTATCAGAAGTGAAGAAGAACCCGGTAGATGTATTGAGTGCAGAACAACGCAGTGAGTTGGTGAAGTTATATCAACAACTTCGTGGTCAGCAGGAATTTGATGACTATACGCGTTACCTGAAATCTCAGGCAAAAATCAAATAAAATTGTTGTATAAAAAACCAGCCTGCGGGCTGGTTTTTTTATGCTCTAAGCAAATAATGGATTAAGCACGAATAATCAGTTCATAACCAGTATATTTGCGCATATTAATTACGCCAGTATCCAGAATTAAGTACTGCCCCTTGATGCCTTGTAACTTGCCACGAATTAAGGGAGTTTTATCAAGATTATGCGATTTAATCTTTTCTGGATATTGTTCTACCGGATAAATAAATTCTCGTGCGAATTCATCTTCCAATACTTCAATATTTTCATTAAATTCTAGATTCTGATTAAATTCTTCACGAATGCTTTGAATTTTAGGCGCAAATTCTTCTAACAGTTGTTCACGCACTTCAATCAGATTGAGGGGTTCTGCTTCACCTTTGAGTAGCTTGCGCCAATCAGTTTTATCAGCAACCTGAGTACTAAACATGACCTCAAGCTTTCCAGAAAGACGACGTGAGCCAACTTTCATAATCGGCAGGGCCTGGGTCGCACCCTGATCAAGCCAGCGGGTCGGCATTTGGCTGGTACGGGTAATACCGACCTTTAATGCGCTAGAATTGGCCAAATAGACAATATGTGGCTGAAAGCAGACATTCTGTGCAAACTCATCTTCGCGGCAAGTGCCCAAATGATAATGGCAAGTCTCTGGTTTCATGATGCACATATCACATGAAGCATTGGTTTTAAAACATTTAAAACAGTGACCTTGCGAAAATGATTTGGAAGTTTTGTTGCCACAAGACACGCAGTAAATATTACCGGTCCATTCAATCTCGATTTCTTGGCCTAAATTAAACGGAAGATCAATTTCTGCACGATCTAAAATTAATTTATATTCAACATTTGCCCGCTGTATCTGTTGATCAGTTACACTAAGGTCCTTGAGGCCGACGTGCATTTTATGACAAATGCCCTGAAGTTCCATAAAAATTACTCACTTAAATCATAAGGATGCAGTTATGGCTGAGCAGAATGTCATTACTTCGATGCTAGACGATTTCGCACAGGAACAGCCAATTCATACTGCTATTTGTATTGGGCAGGACTTGAGCCAAGTCCAGTTTCAGCCAGCTATTCAATGGTCCTATTTTAGCGTATCTGACTTTTTAAATCTGCCTTTTCAGCAACGTTATGACTTGGCTGTGGTGATGCTGGATACTGCAGAAACAGAACATTTGTCTGAACAGATCATGAGTCAAATTCTGGTGAAATTACGTGATTTGTTTGCCAAACGGCTAGTGGTGATCAGCCGACTGCAAAATGAAAAGTTATTGAGAGCTTTAGGATTTACCCAGCTGATTGACAAGACCACACATGAGGCCGATTTTGCGCTGTGGCAGTTTAATATTTTAACCTATAAGCACGTGCCAGACTGGTTTAACTCCAAATTTTGGGCTAATCCGGAAAACTGGGATAAATTTCGCTGGTAAGCCGAAAACCTGCTTAACCAAGATTGCAAATATTAACACAATCTTGCCTAGACAATATGAGGGCAGGCCGTATTCTGTAATTAAGATGCACATAGGATATAGGACATGACAAACCTGAGTAGTATTGTGGAAATATTAGCAAAGCAGGCATTGGGTGACGGACAGTCGCAGCAAAAGTCCTCACCACAAGGTGGCTTGGCAGATATCCTGGGGTCTGTGCTAGGGCATTTAAACCAGTCAAATCCTCAGCAAAATCAAAATACTCAAAACCAGCAGAATCAAACCGGTCAGCAGAACCGACAAAATGGTCTGGGGACAATTTTAGGTTCAGTACTAAGTCAGTTTGGTGGTGGTAGTACTCAAAGTACTGCCCAGCCTCGTTCAGGACTAGGTGGTTCTACCGGTAAAACCTTATTGATTGCAGTACTGCCTTTAGTACTGGCCTGGATTCAAAAACAGGGCGGTTTACAGGGTGCATTAGATAAGCTTAAAGGACAGGGGCTCAATAGTCAGGTCGATGATTGGGTGTCGACCGGTCCCGGTGAAAATGCCAATGTCGATCCGCAGCAGGTGCAGAACCTGTTTGATGAGCAGGAAGTTGAAGAAGTTGCACAGCAAACCCATGCACCGAAGCAGGATGTGTATAGTGCGATTTCACAGGTCTTGCCGCAGATTATTGATTCGCTTACTCCACAAGGTGAGCAAACCAGCAAGCAGGAAGCCAATAATGATATTCAAAATGTATTGAATATGGTTTCAGGACTTCTTAAAAAATAAATATAGACATTAAAAAATCCCGATATCTGTCGGGATTTTTTAATAACTATTAAATGATTTAGAATTTAATCTAGATTCATGCTGAACAGCTGATTAGATTTACAAATTTTCTTGGCAACATAATGAGATTTTCTCATGCGAATCAGGATAATCTGCGACTGAAAACCGAGTTCACCAAACTCAGGTTCTACCTGTACATAATGCAGTTGCCCATACTCATCTCGCACCCGCGCTTGAGCAGAAAAACCGGGTCGGGCATTGCCACTGGAAATTGTCGCCAAACGGCCAAGTAAATTGACATTGTTCTTTTTATATTTAGGTGGAATGACCTGATCCAGACAGTGAATCATAAAAATAGTAAAAAAAGTCGCAATGATTAAAGCCGGAATAATCAGGTAATAAGCAGGCAGAAATTTAAATTCCTGAGAATAGATCAGGAACTGTAAAACATAGCCGGCAAAACTAAAATTCATCAGGAAGAAAAACACAATCAAGGTTTTGGAGAATTTGACGTTTAGTAGATCCATCTGCTGAAAGTCATAAGGTGAAATTTTTTGCAGAAACTTGCTGGGTCTGAGTCCAAAATAGAAACCAATGGTTTTCACCACACCGAACAGAATAATCGCCAATAAACTCAGATGAAAAGGCATCAGGTTATAGTCTAGAAAAAATGCAGGCATGGTGAAGTCCGTTTTAGTCTTATTCTGAGAGGTAAATTCCACCATCAGAATGCACGGTAATCTCTACTTTTTCAAGTGCTTGACCTTGGCAAGGCCCAGAAATGCATTCACCGCTTTCTACCAGAAACAAGGCGCCATGCGTGGAGCATTCAATAAATTCCTGATCGCGATCCAGAAACTGGTTTTCCAGAAATTCCAGTTCGACCTGCAAATGCGGACACAGGTTTTGATAAGCATAGAAGGCACCGTCACGCTGTGTGATAAAGATATTATCTCCATCGGGAAGCTCAAAAGAGCGTGCTTCGCGTTCTGGAACGTCTTCGGTCATGCAAATTTTAAACATTAAGCACATTCCTTTTGAAAGTCTTGTAATAATGCCGCATAGTCTTCAACTGCCAGGCGTGGACCAAATTGTGAAACCACCTGGCTCGAAATGAGAATCGCCAGTTCAGCCGCAGCTTGAAGACCCAAATTAGCATTCAATCCGTACAGGAAAGCCCCGGCAAAAGCATCACCGGCACCGTTGGCATCTACTGCAGGCACTTTACGGCCAGGAACAGTAAATGTATTTTGATAATCCGAAATCAGTGCGCCTTCAGCTGACAATGTAATGACAACGTGCTGACTGATTGTTTTTAATTTAAGCAGGGCTGCCTCAAGATTATCTGTTTCTGTATACATCAGCGCTTCTTGCTGGTTACATAACAGCAAGTCTACACCATCTGCAATCATTTCATCCAAACCGGCACGCGCGTATTGCACCATGGCAGGATCAGATAAAGTTAGGGCAATTTTAACGCCATTGGCACGGGCAATATCACGTGCTTGTTGTACGGCATGACGTGCTGTGTCAGAAGTTGATAAATAACCTTCGAGATATAGCCATTTCGCGCTATTTAGTGCGCTGAAATCAATTTGTTGATCAGTCAGTTCGGCCGTAATACCCAGATAGGTATGCATGGTACGTTCAGAATCAGGGCTGACCAGAACCATACATGTCCCTGTTACGCCTTCACTGATCGATTGGGTGGTGGTCTTAATACCTGCATCATTCAAACCCTTCAGGTAGATGTGCCCCAGTTCGTCATTTCCGACACGACAGCCATAAAATGCAGAACCACCGAGCGCAGAAAATGCCACGGTAGTGTTGGCTGCTGAACCGCCTGAAGCCTGACCCTTATACACTTGAGTCGCTTGAAGATTTTGATAAAGAGTGGCCTGAGTCTCACCATCTGCAAGTTGCATGGTGCCTTTTTGCAAGTGATGTGCAGTTAAAAAGTCATCAGAAACTTTAAATTCTTGGTCAATCAGCGCATTACCAATCGCAAAAAGATCAACAGTTGCCATGTTCAAATATCACATTAAAAATGAAAGTCCTAAGTTTACACGATTGCTTGGGATTGCTGTAGTTTGCTGAATCATTTTCAAATACTTTTCAAAAATGCTGTATTTTGTTCAGCAGCTATCTTTGGTCTAAAAAACTGGCTTATTTTTGTGCACTGGTGCGCTACAGCATTGATTTAAGGATCACATTTTATTTATAAAGAGATATCGCTCCTGGCATGATACTTTAAGTCGCTTGGCAACTGTCATTCTCCACAACAATTTCAAATAGTGTGCGTATATGAATATTAAAATTGTAACAGCCGAACAACTCCCGGATCAGATCGAAACACTGGCAACTCTGGCACGTAAAGAAGGCTATAATTTGGTAGATAAGTTAATAGAAGAATATCGCACCGGGAAAAACTGCTTTAGCCACGCCAATGAATATCTGGTGGTGGCGCATGATGGCAAGAAACTGGTTGCCTGTGGTGGCTTGAACCAGCAATGGGGAGATAATGGCATTGAAGACCGCATTGGTCGGGTACGCCGTTTCTATGTGCATCCGAAATATCGTCAGCATGGCGTCGGCAAACAGCTTTTGGCTTACCTGGAGCAATTGGCACGTCCGCATTATTCAGCTTTGTGCCTGCAAACAGATACCCGACTGGCCGCCAGTTTTTATCAAAAGCAGAATTATGTATTTGTAGAAAATAATCCAAGCTATAACTATTTTAAATATCTGATTTCTTAAGCTTGTAAATACTCATCTAGATGCAGGAAGTAAATTTGATGATTTAATTTTCAAATGATCAAGTTTACTTAATTCGATCAAAATCCTCGGTTTTCAACGTGAATAATTCAGATAACTAAAGCTATAATGCGCTTAGTTATTTTAATTAAAGCATTAGGAGATCGCATGACTGTAGATGTCACTGAAACCATTTCTCAAACTGTACATCCTGCGTTTCAGTTGGTACGTCAACAACATGTTGAAGCTTTAGACATTTTCGTGTCTGAATATAAACATAAAGTGACTGGCGCCACGCATTATCATTTGGCGACCAATCATGACGAAAATGTCTTTCTGGTGGCGTTTCGTACCCAGCCGATGGATTCTAAAGGCGAAGCACATATTCTGGAACATACTGCGCTGTGTGGTTCAGAAAAATTCCCGGTGCGTGATCCATTCTTCCTGATGATTCGCCGTTCATTGAATACTTTCATGAATGCCTTTACTGCGGCGGACTGGACTGCATATCCATTTGCGACCCAAAACAGCAAGGATTTCCAGAACCTGCTTGAAGTGTATATGGATGCAGCATTTGCTGCGAACCTGAATCCATTGGATTTTGCCCAGGAAGGCATTCGCATTGAGCTGGAAAATGGCGAGCCTGTCTATAAAGGCGTAGTTTTTAATGAAATGAAAGGTGCGATGAGTTCGCCTTCAGACCAGCTGTATCACACGCTGGCGCATCATTTATATCCGCATACCACCTATCATTATAATTCTGGTGGTGATCCTAAAGATATTCCTGACCTGACTTACCAAGAGTTAGTTGATTTCTATAAGTCACATTACCATCCAAGTAATGCAGTCTTCATGACCTTTGGCAATAAAACAGCATTCGAACTGCAAGAGCAGTTTGAAAATCTGGCATTGTCCAAATTTGAAAAAGGTCAGACGCTGTATCCAACACCTGAAACCCGTTTGACTGCACCATTGACGGTGACAGACAGCTATGCTGTTGATGCTGAAGACCTGCAGGACAAGACCTATCATGTGCTGTCATGGTTATTGCCAGAAGCCAGTGACATTAAACTGCGGTTAGGTATGCGTTTAGTTGAAGGTATCTTGTTAGAAGATTCAGCATCACCACTGCGTCATTATCTGGAAACGTGTGGTTATGCTGATGCAACAGGTCCATTCATGGGCGTGGATGATTCTAATTTTGAAATGACTTTCTACTGTGCGGTACAGGGTTCAAATCCTGAACATGCAGAAGAATTTAAAAATGGTGTGTTTAAGGTTCTGGAAGAGGTTGCGTCTAAACCGGTTGATCAGAACATGGTCGATGCGATTCTGCATCAAATTGAATTGCATCAGCGTGAAATCAATGGTGATGGTACGCCGTATGGTCTGAGCCTGATTCTGAGCGGTTTGGGCAGCGCAATTCATCACCGTGATCCGGTCGAAGTTTGGGATGTGGACTCTGCGATTGCCGCAGTTAAGGAAGAACTGCAAGATCCAATGTGGCTTTCCAATCTGATCAAAGAGCATTTGCTGGATAATCCGCATCGTGTCCAATTGACACTGGTTCCGGATGCGACTAAATCTGCCAAAGAAGCAGCGGATGAAAAAGCGCGTCTGGCTGAAATTGGCAAGAATCTGACTGAAGAACAGAAAGCTGAAATTATTGCGCAGACTGAAGCATTGAATGTGCGTCAGGACACGCCGGATGACTTGAATTTATTGCCGAAAGTCGGTCTGGAAGATGTTCCTGCGGAATTACAGATTGTGCAAGGTCAGTTACGCGAGATTATCTGTAACCGTGTTGATACGCCGTTGAACCTGTATCATGCCGGTACTAATGGTATTTATTACCAACAGGTTCTGGTCAATATTCCGGATGAAGTGGTGCAGTCGCCTTACTTTAACCTGCTGTCGATCCTGATGGGTGAAGTTGGTGCGGGTGAGTATGATTATCTTGAGTTCCAGCAACTGCAAACAGCGGTAAGTGGCGGTCTGGGCATGGGCGCATCTTTGCGTTCTAAAGTCGATGACAAAAACAAAATTACTGCCTGGTTGACGTTGACCACCAAATCTTTGGTGAATCATCTGGATGCAATTCGTCTGTTAAAGATCGGTTTTGAACAGCTTCGTTTTGATGAGAAAGACCGTATTGTTGAACTGTTACAACAGCGTAAAACGCGCTGGCAGTCACGTATTTCTGGTTCTGGACATAGCTATGCAATGCAAACGGCTTCACGTCAGCATAGTGCATTGGCTTTGCGTGATTATCACAATACCGGTCTGGGTGCATTGAACTGGCTGATCGAGCTGGTGTCTAAGATCGAAAAAGATCCGGCTGAATATGATCTGCTGATTGATGAATTAAAACGGATTCATCGGGTCTTGTTGCAAGCACCAAAGCAATTCCTGTTAGTCTGTGAAGAGCCGCAATCTGAGCATCTCATTGAAGAAATCCAGAATGTCTGGGACAAGCTTGCGGTGGATTCTGCACCAGTTGCCCTGACTCAAGTCGAAAAAGTAACCCATGATCAGAATGAAGCCTGGTTGATTCAAGCCAATGTCCAGTTCTGTGCGGCTGCTTATCCAGCAGTTGAAGTCTCACATCCTGATGCTGCTGCATTGATGGTACTGGCGGGTTATTTGCGTAATGGCTTCCTGCACAGCGCCATCCGTGAAAAAGGCGGTGCTTATGGTGGTGGTGCTAGCTATGACGGCAATGCCTGTTCGTTCCGTTTCTACAGCTATCGTGACCCACGTCTGGCAGAAACTTTCCAGGATTTTGATGCAAGTATTCAGTGGTTACTTAATGCACCACAACAGCCACACCAGTTGGAAGAAGCCATTCTGGGTCTGATTGCCAGCATGGATAAACCAGGTTCACCGGCAGGCGAAGCCATTACTGCATGTTATTCCTACCTGCATCAACGTACGCCAGCGTTCCGTAAAAAATTACGTGAACGTTTATTGAATGTCACACTGGATGATTTGCAGCGTGTTGCACAGACTTATCTGGTCGAGCAGCAGGCGACGAAAGCCGTTGTAGCGCCAGTGGCAAAACGTGAAATGCTGGAACAGCTTGGTTTTGTAATTCAACAAGTTCTATAAATAAAAAAAAGAGGATAAGGGATGGCGCTTAATTTGTTTAAGCGCTCAACTCTACAGCTGAGCGTTTTGCTGGGCTGTGCAGTTGGGACGCAAGTGAATGCGGAAGAAACAGTAGTTAACAGCCCCATGCCGGCAACGGCCGAAGCCTGTGCCGCACTAGAAAGTAGTGCAGAGCGTCTGGCTTGCTATGATGCTTTATTTAAAATTCCGGTAACCGATAAGCCTGAAATCGTTTCTGAGCGTCGTGCTGCGGTAGAACTTGCACCTGAACCCGATAATTTAAAAGCGAAAATTGGTCAAACCGTTTCCAATATTTATGCTTCTGAAGGATCAAAGCTGACGCCGAATCTGTCTTTGCTGGATAGCCGCTGGGAACTCTCTCCAGAAAGTAAATTAGGCACCTGGAACATTCGTTCTTATCAGCCAGTGTATTTGATGCCAGGTTTCTGGACATCAAAGAAAAATGAATTCCCTCAAAGTGAAAATCCAGAAAACACGGTGAAAGAAGACCAAAATCTCACCTCAACCGAAGCAAAGTTTCAGTTGTCTTTAAAGACCAAGGCGGTTGAAAATATTTTGGGCGATAATGGCGATCTCTGGCTTGGTTATACCCAGTCTTCACGTTGGCAGGTGTATAACTCGGAAGAATCACGTCCGTTTCGTGAAACTAACTATGAACCTGAAGCCAGTTTAATTTTCCGTACCAACTATGATCTTTTAGGCCTGAACTGGCGTATGTTGGGACTGACCATCAATCATCAGTCCAATGGCCGCTCTGATCCGTTATCACGTAGCTGGAATCGGGTGATGCTGAATCTTGGTTTTGAAAAAGACAATTTTGCCTTGATGGTTCGTCCTTGGTATCGCTTTGAAGAGAAGCGAGAAGATGATAACAATCCAGAAATCAAAAACTATATTGGCCGTGGAGACATGACCGCATTTTATCGTTATAAGGAGCATGATTTTTCATTGATGCTGCGACATACTTTAAAAGGTGGAGATAACAACCGTGGAGCCGTACAGTTCGACTGGTCATTCCCGATCAGTGGGCGTTTGCGTGGTCAATTCCAGCTTTTTGATGGTTACGGAGAAAGCCTGATTGATTATAACCATCGTGCCACGTATGTCGGTTTAGGTGTTTCCTTGATGAACTGGTTCTAGGATTCCAACTTTAAACATCTTGGAATGAAAATAAAAAACCATGCCGCTGCATGGTTTTTTTATAGATAGATTAGCCAATCTGGATTTCTGAAGGCGGATGTTTGAGACGACTCTTTCTCGGAGTCGCAATAAAATAAGCAAGCGTCAGTGGCCCTAGACGCCCTGCGAACATTAACAGCATTAGAATAATCAAACTGGCAGGTTGTAGTTCCTCTGTTACCCCTCGGGACAAACCGACGGTACAAGCTGCAGACACGGCTTCAAACAACAGATCCAGAAAATCCTGCTCAGGTTCCAGGATTAATAAGCTCATAAAACCCATCATGATCAGCGCTGCAGTAATACACACCACGGCTAATGCTTTAAACGTAGTTTTTTCAGGAATAGAGTGATTAAACAGCCGGATCTCATCTTCGCGTCTTAAAAAACTGATTACGCTTATTACCACAATAATAAACGTTCCGACTTTGATGCCGCCCGCTGTACTTAAGGAACCTCCACCAATAAACATTAGAAATATGGTAACTAGAGTGGATGCATCACTCATTTGTTCCATTGGCAAGCTATGAAAACCTGAAGAGCGGGGAACGGTGGCATGGAACCAGGCATTCACGGCCTGATCGCCCAAACTCATGAGACCTAAGGTCTGTGGATTGGAAGCCTCCAATAGCCAAAGTACGATAAAAGCACTTAGGTTCAGACCCAGAATCGTTGAGAGGATTAGCTTGCTGTTGGTACTCAACTTACGCCAGCGCTTATGTTCTTTGACGTCCATCAGCACCAGAAAACCGATACCGCCAATGATATACAGCATACTGATGGTAAAGGTAATCAGATACTGTCCTGAAAAGCTCATCAAGCTATTTGGAAATAGTGAAAATCCACCATTATTAAAAGCGGAGACGCTATAAAAAGCTGCATAAAATAGTGCATCGCTAAACTGATATTCTTTGAGCCAAGCCAAAGTCAGAATCAGCGTACCGATTGCTTCAAAGAATAGAGAATATAAAAACACGGCTTTAATGGTAAAACTGACTTTTTTCAGACTAGTTTGTCCAATGGACTCCTGTGCCATGACTTGTTGTTTTAGCCCCAGTTGCGGTGCCAGACTCATCACTGCCAGAATGGCAAAGGTCATAAAACCCAAGCCGCCGCATTGCAACAAAAACATAATCACGATTTGACCAAATACGGTATAGGCTTCACCGACATTCACCACCGATAGCCCGGTAATGGTCACAGCAGAAGTTGCTGTAAAAATCGCCTCCAGCCAGCTGATTTCTCCATGATGTGCAATAGGCAGCATCAGCAGCAGTGAGCCGATCAGAATTAATCCGAGAAAACCCAAAGCCAGTAAGCTCGGAGGACTGAGGTTAATCGTCCTGTGTTGCTTTAAATCAGAACTTTTCATAGATGTTTAAAATATTTAGCAAGACGGCGCAAAGGTTCCAGCAATCCTTCAACCAGTAAAATATCGCCTTCCTGAAGAATCTGATTGGCATCTACGTGATATTGCAGTGTAGATCCGCGTTTATGTAATAAGGTAGTGATTTCAGGAGCATGCTTCATCAACTGATTCAGTGGCGTACCATGATGATCTGCATGAATTTCAATTTTGACAATATAATGATCATCCTCAAGCGCCATATAACGACTGACCATCGGATAACTTAATGACTGTGCCACCCGAACGCCCATATCTTCTTCAGGGTGAATGATTTTTTCGACATTGAGATGGGTCAGAATCATGTGATGGGATTTGGATTTGGCCTTCACCCAGATTTTCTTCACGCCCATATTTTTTAAGTGCAATACACACAGAATGCTGGCCTCAATATCCTCTCCAATTGCCACAACAACGGCATCACAGCGCTGAATGTTCAGCTCATCCAGTACATGTTCATCGGTTGCATCGGCAATCACGGCATGGGTCAGTTGATCGGAAATGTTTTCTACATATTTTTTATTCAGGTCGATTCCGATCACTTCATGCTTCAGGCTGATCAGTTGCGTGGCCACGGTCGCACCGAAACTGCCAAGCCCGATGACTGCAAATAATGCCATTTGCTATCCTTAATTATTCTAAATAAAGTATTTTGAGTTATGTTAGCGTTAATCTAATCCAAGATGTTTGAAGTTTTACATAATTGATATAAATCGTTTATTTAGAAAGGAAAAGAACTAAATGGTTGAGAATTGTGTGCTTGATTGGGGAGCTATTGCAACGATTGCTGCCGCAATTTTAACGGTTATCGTGGCTTACTGTATTTCAAAGCAATGGAAAACACAAAAGAGAGTTGAGACAGTTTCAAATATTGCAAAGGAAGTTTATCTGGATATTAAAAAATTTGATAAATATTTTGTCCAATATATTACTTCGCATATTGATAATTTAAATGAAGGACCTAATGAGGGGAATGTGTACTATGGTATTGAAAAAGAATTGAATCCGATTATTTATGATTTATATGTAGGTATGATTTCTAATTTAGAGATCATTAGATCTCTTGCGAAAGTTAATTTAAGAGCGTCCAGTTCACCATTCCAGCAATTAAATTCATTCTTAGACCAAATCGTTTCCGTCTATTTC